>JBMYLU010000069.1:0-4883 GCA_049596595.1 Flavobacteriaceae bacterium
TTGTCGCGCTGTCAAATTTTTGATTTTAGACGCATCAGCATAAAAGATGCCCAAGCCTATTTGGCTACTATCGCCCAACGTGAGGGGGTTAACGCGGAAGACGACGCATTACATCTTATTGCTCAAAAAGCGGATGGTGCCATGCGAGATGCGCTTTCTATTTTTGACCGTATGGTCAGTTATTCAGGCAAAACATTAACTGCAAAACACGTATCGCTAAACCTTAATATACTGGACTATGATAGCTATTTGGAAATTACGGATTTGCTTCGAGAAGGTGATTTGCACAACAGCGTACTCAAGTTCAACACCCTGATTGATTTAGGTTTTGACGGCTATCACTTTATCAATGGACTCTCAAAACATTTTCGAGATTTAATGATGTGTCAAAACGAAGGCACGACTAAACTTTTGGAAGTAGGTGCAGAAACTGAAATCAAATTCAACAAACAGGCAAAAGCGGTTTCAACTGCCTTTTTACTTCACGCATTAGAGCTAGCAAACACCTATGCCTTACAATATAAAAGTAGTTTACATCCACACTTACAAGTAGAGCTTTGCTTGATGCAAATAGCATCGCTATCTGTAGGTGAAAAAAAAAAGCCTGAGCCCTACATAAAACCGTATCAAGAAGAAAAAAATTCATCAGCAGCTTCAACAGGCTTGCCTTTGGAGACATCAAATTCTGCTAAAGAAGCTAAAGCAGATGACCCAAAACAAGACGTAGGCATTGTCAAAGAAACTACTACTAACAACGAAAAAGAAACGCCTAGCGAAGAAAAAGACATTGAAATGTCTGAAGAAAAAGAAGAGCCTATACAACTGGACTTGTCTTCCCAAGGAGTTTCAGGATTCTCCCTTTCTAGTCTGCGCGTACAGAAAGAACATCAAAATAAAAACGAAAATCCACAAGAAAGTGTCGTTGTGCGTGAGCACGAAGTGTCACAAGAAAGTTTACTAGAGTGTTGGGAAAACTACACAAAACATATGACAGATAACGGTGCCCGTAACATGGTTGCCTTATTACAATTAGACCAGCCCAGGCTAAAGAATAAAATTGAAATTCACCTGACCGTTCCCAATTATACAAATCGAGTTGAATTAGAAAAACAAAGCACTAGTCTACTTAGCTACCTCCGTGAAAAACTAATTAATGACCACTTGACATTAAAGCTTCATGTAGACACTAAAGAAGACAAAAGATTTGTTTACACTGCCGAGGACAAGTATGACGAACTGGTCGAAAAAAACCCGATAATAGCGGCTTTTAAAAAGAATTTTAACCTAGAATACTAGTGTAATTCTTTATAAAGGAGTTTTACCATACCATCGGCAAGACCTACTTTAGGAACATATATTTTGTTTGCGTCGCTATATTTCATGGCGAGTAAGTATATGTGTATCGCTGGAACAATAACATCTGCCCTGTCTGGATTCAGCTGCATATCCACGAGCAACTCTTTGTTTGTCTGTTTTTTTAAGAACTGATATTGCTCAGAGAGTAGCATGTAAGACAATGGTTTTCCGACTTTCTTTCCTGTTAACTTAAATACTTTATTTATTGTACCTCCAGATCCAACAACAGAAATACTATCAATAGCGTTTGTGTGTTTTTCAATCCAATTTTTATAATCTTCCAATTCAGTTTCTTTGACCATGTTATTTAGCAAACGAACTGTTCCAATTTTAAAGGATTTAGATGCAAGGGTCTTTCCTCGTTGTATCACAGTAAGTTCTGTACTACCTCCACCAACATCAATAAACAGATATGATTTATGAGATTTCATGACATCGTATAAATCTGTCATAGCAATTATTTTAGCCTCTCGTTTGCCATCAATCAGCTCAACGGCAACCTCAGTTTCCTTGCGAATACGATCAATAAGTTGTGCGCCGTTTTTAGCCTCACGCAATGCCGAAGTAGCACAAGCCATATAGTGGGAAACGCCGTGAACCTCCATTAACAATTTGAACGAATGCATGGCATTAATCAAACGTTGTTGGTTAGGCATGCCAATAGAGCCATGTGTAAAGGTGTCTTGACCTAATCGGATGGGCACACGCACCATGGCATTTTTGGTGAAAAGGGTGGGTTTATTTTTACGCTCAATAACATTACTCACCAACAAACGCACAGCATTTGAACCAATATCTATGGCAGCATATTTGGATAATCTCATTGATTTTCAACTTTTTTTTGATAGTAACTATAAATCGCTTCTTGGGATTGAAGTGGTTTTACCTCTTTAGTACGGTAAATAGGCTTGTTTGGCTCATTCACCCATCTGGATTTCACATTGTCATTCCAGCTTAAATCGAAAGTATCGACCAATTCTTGCTGAATATTCTTATCGTAAATTGGACAAGAAACTTCTACGCGGTTGTCCAAATTTCGTGTCATCCAATCCGAAGATGAAATAAAAACATCTCTATCTCCCCCATTCTCGAAAATCACCATTCTTGGGTGCTCTAAAAAACGATCTACCACACTAATTACTTCAATATTTTCACTAAAGCCCTTTACTCCAGGCACTAGACAACAAATGCCACGGACAATCATTTGAATTTTTACACCTGCCTGGCTAGCCTCGTACAACGCCTTTACCATTTCGAAATTGGTCAGGTTATTTATTTTGATACGAATCAATGCGTTTTTGCCTTGTTTGGCAAAAGATTTTTCTCTATCAATACGCTCTTTAAGCCCGCTAGATGTTGTAAATGGAGAAATCAGTAAGTGCTTGTGTGAAGGTACTTTATAGCTGGTTTCTAAAAAAGTAAATACTCGATTTACTTCTCTAAGAATTTGTTGATTCGAAGTAAATAGGGTAAAGTCGGTATACACTCGCGCAGTAGACTCATTAAAGTTTCCTGTACTGATAAATCCATAACGCTTGAGCTTATCTTCTTCCCTACGATGAATAAGGCAAATTTTAGAATGAACTTTTAAACTAGGAACTCCAAAAACAAGACGAACACCTTCGTTTTTGAGCATTTCGGCATAGCGAATATTTGCTGCTTCATCAAATCTAGCTTGAAGCTCTATTTGGACTGTAACACGTTTTCCATTTCGTGCGGCTTGAATTAACGCATTAACCACTTGTGAATCGCGTGACAACCTGTAAATGGTAATATAAACACTTTTAACCTTTGGGTCTAAGGCAGCTTCACGTAAAAAATTAATAGTATATGCAAAGGAATGGTATGGAGTGTATTGTAGGTAATCTCTTTTACTAATCTGTTGAAGTAAGCTTTTATGGAAAGAAAAACCCGAAATCGGCAACGGAGTCTTTTTTTCATAAAGTAAATCTGTACGTCCAAGACTTGGGAATTTCATATAATCACGACGGTTATGATAGCGCCCCCCTGGAATAATACTATCGTGAGAACCAATTTGAAATTTATCAAGCAGCAACTCAAGCGTGTCTGCCCCAATATTTTTATCATAAACAAATCGAACCGGATCACCCCCAACTCGTTCTCTTACACTCGATGCAATTTTATCAACGTAACTCTTGTTGATGTCATCGTCAAAATCCAATTCGGCATCACGTGTAAATTTGACCATGTGAGCCTTGATGGAAGTGGGCGAAAAAATGGAAAAAATGTGCTTCATTTGATGCCTTATGAGGTCATCTAAAAGCATTATGAATTGCTTTTTTCCTTTTGAGGGTAGTACTACAATACGGTCTAAATGCGTTGGGATTTGGATAAGTGCAAACAATGGGGCGGCAACATTCTTTTGTGTCATACGAACACTTAAAAACACATTGCTCCCCTTGGCATTTGGCATACGCGTATCTTCATTTATCAAAACTGTCAATAAAGAAGGGCTTACCTTTTCTTTAAAGTAACGATTTACAAATGCTTCATGATCTTTATCTAATGTATGCTCATCTAGCACAAAAATCTGTTCTTTTTTTAATTCCTCTGTCAATTGTTTTATGGTGGTAAAACTCTCGTCTTGCAGATCAATGGTCTTTTGCGTTATTTCTTGTAGTAACACTTCTGCTTTTTGTGCTTCGGCAGAGGGGTTTTCTGCTTCCATCTGAGCTATGCGTTTCACAGTAGCATAGCGCACTTTGTAAAACTCATCTAAATTGTTAGAAAAAATCCCAATAAAACGAATGCGCTCAATTAGTGGAACACCTATATCTTGTGCCTCTTGCAATACACGACGATTAAAGTCTAACCAACTAAGCTCACGATTTATAAAGGGTAATTCCATCAATGTGATAGCATTTTAGGGAAATAGCACTCGGCGGTTCCGTTTTTGATTGTTGACCACAAAGATACATCAAAGCGAAAAACGACTGCACCAGCAGTTGGTATGTTATCGCCAGAAAATCCGCTCAATTGACGTGCTAAGGCGGTACAGGCATGATTATGACCAAAGGTAATGACTGTATTTTCTTCATCAGGAAGACAACGTACAAACTCCAACACCTCTTCACCACTAAAATCGTACAGCATTTTACTCACTGAAAGTTTATGAAAAGGCAGTCCCAATTCTTTTGTAACAATAAGAGCGGTGTGCGCCGCACGGTTAGCGAAACTGGTGTAGACAGCATCAATTTGAAAGTCTTTTGTAGCCAAAAATTTCCCAATGCGGTGCGCATCAGAAATACCGCGAGCATTTAACGGTCGGTCGGCGTCGGAAACATGTAGCTCCCATGACGATTTTCCGTGACGCATCATTATCCAAGTTTTCATTCGTGTGTTTAAGGAGCTAAACGTTGCCGCGTCCAAGTGCCATCTTCTGATTTTGTATATACAATCCTATCGTGCAATCGATTAGGTCTGCCCTGCCAAAATTCTATCCGTTGGGGATGAACAGCAACGCCACCCCAATGTTCGGGGCGCGGAATATCTTTTCCTTCAAATTT
>JBMYLU010000069.1:4893-5128 GCA_049596595.1 Flavobacteriaceae bacterium
CCAAAACAGTTCTGGAATCAATAGCTTTACTTTGAGGAGAAACGTGTGCTCCCAGTTGGCTTCCACGAGGTCGCGAAGCAAAATAAGCATCGGATACCGCAGCAGTTGTTTTTTGAGCAACCCCCGAAATAAGCACTTCTCGCTCTAAATTTGGCCAAAAAAAAGATAAACTCACACGAGGATGGGCAAACAACGCTTTACATTTATCACTTTCGTAATTGGTATAAAAAACAAA
>JBMYLU010000070.1:0-5114 GCA_049596595.1 Flavobacteriaceae bacterium
GGGACTGAATCCTGTTCAGTTGGGTAGTGTGCGCATTGTTTTTAGCACTATTTTCTTGCTTTTATTGGGTTACAGATCGCTTAAGGGATTGACTAAAAATCAGTGGAAATGGCTAGCTGTAACGGGTTTTTTAGGCACGTTCTTTCCTTCGTTCTTTTTTGCTTATGCCCAACAACACATCGACTCGGCTGTAGCAGCCATTATGAATTCATTAACGCCCATTTTTACCCTTATAATTGGGGTGGCTTTTTTCAGTACCCGCATGCTTACGCGACAATATTTTGGTGTGTTTTTAGGATTTATTGGCTCTCTTGGCTTGATTTGGGGCGGTACTCAAATTAACGCTCCCCAACCAACAGGCTATGTGCTGCTCATTATGTGTGCGTCTATGTGTTATGCTGTAAATATTTATTTTTTGAAGCACAAACTAGATGATGTTTCACCTATGGCGATGACCCTCGGAAATTTTATTGCCATACTCCCTCCGGCAGTGCTATTACTTCTTTTTTCGGGTTTCTTTTCCGTCAAAAAATTTCTTAACCCTGAGGTGATAAGCAGTTTAGGCTTTATTGCTTTGCTTGCCTTTTTTGGTACTGCTATTGCAAAAGTCATGTTCAACCGATTTGTAAAAATGGCATCTGCTGTTTTTGCCTCTTCTGTTACCTATACGTTGCCGATTGTAGCCCTGTTTTGGGGTACTTTAGATGGTGAACGCATCAGTCCATTCCAACTGTTGGCAACCGCAATTATTTTGGTAGGGGTTTCGCTAGCCCATAGACCCGCGAAACCCAAATAATACTATTACTCAGGGTTGACTTCTACACTATCTAGCGATAGTTAAAACTCTTTTTTCCAGGAACTGTCAAGCCCGATTTTTCAGTATACTCCGAAAAATCTGTGGTGTTGGTTTGCATTTGCCCACCAAAGTTTACCATAGTAGCTTCCCTAAGCTTTAGCCCTGAATCTACCCCATAGTAATAGGTATAGCTTACGCCCGTTCCAGCAACCTTTATTGTGTAGGCATTTTCACCATTGATATCTTCTATACCTTCTAACGAGACCTCATCGCTGTTAAGCAATGCCATTTCTGGGAGTACGCCCAAAGTCTTCTTCATATCATCGTGAATCATTTTAGGCAAATCCATTTGATTTGGACCTTGCTTCATATAAGCGCTGGTTTCCGAAACCACACTGGTCATCATGGCATTCCCACCAACTGAAATCACCTGCTTTTGTTCATCTGTGGAATAGGTTTCTTCCACTTCAAGGGCGGTTTGCATAAATTCTCCTTTATACGTCAATTTCAATGCCTTTAAATCGGAAATAGCACTAGCTCCTATTTTTTCCAAGTAAGTATTCAATACACTTTTAGCCGTAACACCTCCCGAAACAGCGGTTTTTCGGGGGCGCTCAATAGGAATTCCGTATTTGTCATAATACGAAACATCAAGTTTTGCTCCGTTAAATACTACATTTTCCAAGTTGTCTAGCACATCTACTCCTTTGCCAGTTACTACTACCCGCGCTTGATTCACGTTGAAGTATTTTTGCGCTACGCGTTGCACATCTTCAGCTGTAACGGCATTGATATTGTCTAAATAATTTTTATAAAAATCCGTATCCAAGTTTTCGGTGGCAACCTCCAAAGCAAATCGGGCTATAGTAGCAGGATTTTCCAACGATCGCACAAAACTTCCCACATATTTTGCCTTTGCTTTCTTCAATTCACTTTCCGTGACCAGCTCCGTACGGATGCGTTTAATTTCGCTTAATAGTTCAACAACGGCACTATCGGTAACTTCGTTACGCACGCTTGCCGTAGCACGGAATCGGGTAGCTGTGCGTTTGTTGTTCCCAATGCTCGAGTACGAACCATAGGTATAACCTTTGTCTTCGCGGAGGTTTAAGAACAAACGTGCCTCACCACCACCGCCAAGAATGGAGTTTGCCATGAGCACCGGAAAATAATCCGGGTCTTTTTTTGCCAAATGCGTAGTGCTTTGCACCACCACTTCTGACTGCACGGCATTGGGCATATTTACAAAATCGATTTGCGTTTTTGCAGGGTTAGTAACTTCAGGAAGCGGACTTGCTGCAACGGGTTGCGCTTTCCATTTTTTGAAGTGCTTTGTGGCTAGTGCCTCTACCGTAGCCGCATCGATATCGCCGACAACCACTAAGTATGCGTTATCAGGTCTAAACCTAGCATCATAAAAGCGTTGTATGTCTGCTAATTTGATGTTGTATACCGTTCCTGAAGTGGTGTATTCACCATAGGGATGATTGCCTCCATATGCCAACAGCACCTCAACACGTCTTGCAGCAGAAGTAACATCTTTTTCATTAGCCTTTAAGGCGTCAATTAGCACATCACGCTCTTTAATAAATTCTTCCTCTGTGAAATTCGGATTAATAGCTGCATCTGCCATCATTTCAAAAACTCTTGGGAAATAGCGTGTCAGCGATTGCGCAAACGCCCCCGAAGTGCTAATGCTAATGTTGGCACCCATAAAGTCTACCTCATCATAAAAATCATCCTTTTTAATTTTCTTTGATCCTTTTCCAAGTAGACTGCCCGTAAGCTGACTCATTCCAGCTTTTATACCATCCAAAATGGGTGGATTGTCAAGGGTTAAACTCGCGCTTACTTGGGGTAGTTTTCGGTTTTCTACCACCATAACGGTAAGCCCGTTTTTGAGTTTGAATTGATGCGGTTCTTTCACCTGAATGCTGGGCGCAGGACCGGGTTTGGGTTGTTGGCTTCGGTCAATTTGTGCAAATGCCGAAACGGTTAGTAGTGCGGTAAATAATACAAGTAATTTTTTCATCGTGCTATCATTTAGTTGGTTTCAGATTCTGGTAAATATTCAAGCACCAAACGCTGGTTAGTGTTCAGGTACTTGTTGGCAATATCACGAATTTCTTCTCGAGTAATGGAGCGGTAAATATCAATTTCGTTGTTAATCAGATTGGTGTCGCCATACAGCATGTAGTAGCGTGCTAGTGAATTGGCAATCCCTTCGATAGAGGCATTACTGCTTACAAAGCCATTTTCGAATTTGTTGAGTAGTTTCTGATAATCGCGTTCCGAGATTAGGTCGGTTTGCACTTTTGCAATTTCAGCATCCATTTCTTCTTTTAGATCGTCTAACTGAAATTCACCTTGCGGAAGCCCATACAAAATGTACATGCCGTAGTCTTCTTGCGAAAAATTAAGTGTTCCTGTTTGAAGCGCCATTTTCTTTTCGTCCACTAATTTTTTGTAAAGTTTAGAACTAGGTCCATCGCTCAAATAGGTAGAAATCATATCCAATATCCGCGAATCACGTGCTTTAAACGATGGAGTGCGGTAGGCAGCAATTAGGGCAGGAATTTGAATATTTCCGTCGTATGCCGTTGCATTGCGTTGTTCGTTGATGGGGTCTTCTTCGTAGCTTTCTCTTACGATTTCCGCCCCTCTTGGAATATCCCCAAAATAATCTTCAACCATTTTTTTGGTGGCGTTTATATCAATGTCTCCCGCTACCACAAGTACAGCGTTATTGGGCACATAGAATTTTTTGTTGAATGCCAAAAACTCGTCAAGCGTTGCGGCATCAAGGTGCTCCATTTCGCCAATGGTCGTCCAGCGGTAAGGATGTTTGGTAAAAAGATGTTTTTTTACATTTTCCAAAAACTTCCCATAAGGCTGATTGTCAACTCTAAGGCGTTTTTCTTCTTTTACGACTTCGTTTTGGGTATCTACGCCACCCTGTTCAATAATGGGGTGTAGCATACGTTCCGACTCCATCCACAAGCCTAATTCTAAGTTGTTGGACGGAAAAACCTCGTAGTAATAGGTTCTATCATCGGTAGTATTGGCGTTGTTGGTACCGCCGTTTTCGGTGACTATAGAAAACCAGGCACCATTGTCAATGTTTTCGGTGCCTTCAAAAAGGAGGTGTTCAAAAAAGTGTGCAAAGCCTGTACGGTCGGGCTGTTCGTCTTTGGCACCCACGTGATACATTACAGAAGTGGTAACTACAGGCGCTGTATTGTCTTGGTGCAGAATTACGTGCAAGCCGTTTTTAAGGTCGTATTCTTCGAAGGAAACGGATTGTGCTGCTACAACTCCGGCTAAGAATAAAAAGGCTAAAGAGGTGTATTTATTCATGTTTTAGGATTTTAGTGTTTCAATTTAACAATTAACGCTAACAATTCCAACGACTTTCTCAAAATATTGTTACACATAAAAAATGGTTGGTTGATTGGGAACAAGATTGTATATTTGCCCCCGCTTCAATAAGAAGTTTTAAAACAAAAAATATGTTTGCAATCGTAGAGATAGCAGGGCAGCAATTTAAAGTTGCAAAAGACCAGAAGGTATTTGTACATCGTTTGGACGCCAAAACTGGAGACAAGGTTTCTTTTGACCAAGTCTATATGTTGGCTGATGGTGACAAAATATCTGTAGGCGCCCCAGCTGTAGCCAATGCTTCGGTAGAAGCAAAAGTGGTTCGTCATTTGAAAGATGACAAAGTAATTGTATTTAAAAAGAAACGTCGTAAGGGATACCGCGTAAAGAATGGTCACCGCCAGTCGCTTACCGAAATCGTAATCGAATCGGTAGGGGTAGGCACAGCCAAAAAGGCACCTGCTAAAAAAGCAGCTGCGCCCAAAGCGGAAACTGCAAAAGCAGCAGCTCCTAAAAAGGAAGCGCCAAAGGCAGCAAACTTCTCTTCAAAGACCGTAGCCGAGCTTAAAGAATTGGCAAAAGCCGCGGGAATTGAGGGTATTTCATCGATGAAAAAAGCCGACTTGGTAGCGGCACTTGAAGCTAAAAAATAAAAAGAGAACACCATGGCACACAAAAAAGGAGTTGGTAGCTCAAAGAACGGAAGAGAATCGGAGTCGAAACGCTTGGGCGTAAAGATTTTTGGCGGACAGCTTGCTACGGCAGGGAACATCATTGTTCGTCAGCGGGGTACTGCTCACCACCCCGGTGAAAACGTATATTTAGGTAAAGATCATACACTACACGCCAAAGTTGATGGTGTGGTGCGCTTTACCAAAAAGAAAAACAACCGCTCGTATGTTTCTGTAGAACCTCAGCAGTAATCAGAAACCCATTAAAA
>JBMYLU010000071.1:0-5058 GCA_049596595.1 Flavobacteriaceae bacterium
CGCAATTTCATCAACCGCTTTTTGTACTAAAGACGACGGAAAATCCATTGACCAAAAATACACTATTTCAATAAATAGATTAGCTGTTATCTTTACCAAAAAAATAAATGAACGCACCAATGTTGGCACTTTGCATCCTTATTTACCTTGGGGTTTTATACACCATTTCAAGGTTTACAGGAAAAAGCAACAGCAATGCAACCTTCTTTGCTGCCAACAAAAATGCCCCTTGGTATTTGGTCGCTTTTGGCATGATTGGCGCATCGCTTTCGGGGCTAACGTTTGTTTCGGTTCCGGGATGGGTTGCCGACACCCAACTGAGTTATGTGCAAATGGTATTGGGCTATGCACTCGGCTATTTGTTTATTGGAACAGTCTTGTTGCCCCTGTATTACAAGTGGAATGTAGTTACCATTTACACCTATTTACGACACCGCTTTGGAGTGTATTCCTACAAAACTGGCGCCTCATTTTTTGTCTTATCCAGATTAACAGGAACAAGTTTCCGCCTTTTCTTGGTGCTTAAAGTTATGCATTGGATTGCCTTAGACGCACTTGAAATTCCCTTTTGGGCAACGGCTGCAATAGCGATATTAGGCATGTGGCTGTATACCCAAAAAACAGGAATAAAAACCATAATTTATACGGACACTATTCAAACCATTTGTATGCTTGTTGCGCTTGCTGTGGGTGTTTATGTGCTAATAGACGCATTGCATTTGGATATAAATTTATTGGGGGCGTGGTGGCAGGCACAGCCTACCACTCAAATGTTTTTCTGGGAGGATTGGAACAGTGGACAACATTTTGTAAAACAGTTCTTTTCGGGCGCACTTATCGCTTTTGCCATGACAGGACTGGATCAAGAAATGATGCAAAAGAACTTGAGCTGCCGCTCGCTACGCGATGCACAAAAAAATATGTTTTGGTTTACGATAGCTCTGGTTTTAGTAACCTTACTTTTCTTAGTGCTAGGCGTGCTCCTCACTGCCTATGCGCAAAACCATGGAATTAGTGCATCGGGAGATACCTTGTTTCCAGAAGTTGCAACACAATCTGGGTTGGGACAACTGTTTGCATTCACATTTGTGTTTGGACTTATTGCCGCAGCATTTAGCAGCGCCGATAGTTCTATGACAGCATTGGCTACAAGTGCCAGTATCGATTTATGGGGCATAAAAGAAGGAGGGAAAGGCATTCAACAACGCAAAAAAATGCATCTTTTTATGGCGTTTGTACTCTGGCTGTGCATTGTTGTTTTCTACTATTTGATAAAAAATGAAAGTGTTATTGCGCAGTTGCTACTGTTTGCCGGATATACATACGGACCCCTTTTGGGCTTGTTCCTTTTTGGCATTTGCTCCAAACGGCAAATTCGGGACACATTTACGCCAATGATTTGTATCATCGCTCCGATACTTACCTACTACATAGCAATACGAAGCAAAACACATTTTGGCTTTGATTTTGGCTTTTTTGTGTTGGCACTTAACGGTGCAATTTCAGGGCTTCTCCTTTGGATTTCTAGTATTGGGCTACCAATGTATCAAGGCACTTCCCCAAGTAAATCCACTACCAAAAGCCGCCAATAGCACCGTGTCGTTTTCTTTGATTTTTCCTTCGCCCCAAGCTTCAGAAAGTGCAATTGGTATCGAAGCTGCTGTGGTATTGCCGTAGCGCATAATGTTGTTGTAGACTTGATTCTCTCGAAGCCCAAACTTTTTTTGCACGAACTGCGCTATGCGCAAATTGGCTTGATGCGGAATAAACATATCAATGTCAGCGGTACTTTTCCCATTTTTTTGCAAGGCTTCTTGAATGACCTCGCTAAAACGCACCACCGCATTTTTAAATACCAATTGTCCGTTCATGTAAGGATGATAGCGCATATCGTTTTCATCATAATCCGATACAATTTCTGGAATCCAGCGTTTGGTACTTGGACCAATAATGGCAAGTTCCTCAGCATACTTTCCTTCGGAATACAAATGTGTGGACTGAATGCCTTTGCTAGTGTCTTCTTCGCGGGTCAACACGGCAGCACCTGCACCATCACCAAAAATTACAGAAACGGTACGCCCACGTGTGGTAAAATCCATACCTCCTGAATGGTACTCAGATCCTACTAGCAATACATTTTTGTACATCCCTGTTTTTATAAACTGGTCGGCAACGGAAAGTCCATAGATAAAACCCGAACATTGATTGCGAATATCAAGTGCCGGACAAGTTCCTAATCCCATTTGGTCCTGTAACAGCACGCCAGAACCGGGAAAATAGAGGTCTGGGCTCAGCGTAGCAAAAATAACAAGGTCTATATCCGCTTTAGAAACTCCGGCACGTTCTAATGCCATTTCGGCAGCCTTTACGCCCATGGTTGTTGTCCCCTCTCCAGAATCTTTACGAATGAGTCTGCGCTCTTTAATACCCGTACGCTCTGTAATCCATTCGTCATTAGTGTCCATAAGTTTAGACAAATCGTCATTGGTAACTATATTGTCGGGGACATAGTGACCTAAGCCAGCAATTCGAGAGCTATACATATTTATTGAAATTAACACACAATAAACGAAATATATTTTAGAGAAAAAAAAGAAGGTGCAACAACCACGATGCACCTTCGAACAACTTAACCAAAATTAAACAAACCAATAAAAGGAGTGTATGTAATCAAAATGGAGTTTTCATAGCAATCTTCTCCGAACAATTTTGTTTATTGATTACTCCACAAATATAAAAATGTTTAACAAAAAAACAAAACTTTTAAACAAAAATTTTTGTGTCAAGATGTCAGCAAAATGATTTTGGTATTTTTTTTGGTAATGACAGAGAAAACTAAACAGTATGTCATCAGGAAAAATAAATGTTGCGGTAGAGAATATCTTCCCTTTAATTAAAAAATTCTTATACAGTGACCACGAGATTTTCTTGCGTGAGTTGGTTTCAAACGCCACAGACGCAACCCTAAAATTGAAGCACCTTTCCAATATTGGTGAAGCAAAAGTGGAATACGACAATCCACAAATTGAAATTAAAATTGACAAAGAAAAGCGCACCCTTCATGTGATTGACCAAGGACTTGGGATGACCGCCGACGAAGTCAATAAGTACATCAATGAAGTGGCTTTTTCAGGTGCTGAGGAATTTATCAATCAGTACAAAGACAGTGCTAAAGACAGTGGAATCATCGGGCATTTTGGTTTAGGATTTTACTCCGCATTTATGGTTGCCGAAAAGGTGGAAATTATTACAAAATCACACAAAGACGCACCTGCAGCACATTGGACATGTGACGGCTCACCCGAATACACCCTCGTGGAACACGACAAAACGGAGCGGGGTACAGAAATTATTCTGCACATCGACAGCGAATCAGACGAGTTTTTGGAAGAAGCCCGCATTCGTGAATTGCTCACCAAGTACAATAAGTTTATGCCTATACCCATCAAGTTTGGTACACGTGAAGAAACGCGTGAAGAGGGCGAAGGCGATGACAAAAAAGAAATCAAAGAAACCGTTGATAATATCATAAATAACCCCACGCCGGCGTGGACAAAAAAGCCCACAGACTTAAAAGGCGAAGACTACACGGCTTTTTATCGAGAGTTGTACCCCATGCAGTTCGAGGAGCCGTTGTTTCATATTCATCTCAATGTGGACTATCCGTTTGCTTTAACTGGAATTTTGTATTTCCCAAAGCTCAACAACGACCTCAACATTCAAAAAGACCGCATTCAACTCTATCAAAATCAGGTATTTGTAACAGATAATGTAGAGGGCATTGTTCCTGAGTTTTTGACCATGTTGCGCGGGGTAATCGACTCGCCCGACATTCCACTCAACGTATCGAGAAGTTACCTTCAGGCAGACGGCGCCGTGAAAAAAATCAGCAATTACATTACCAAAAAAGTTGCCGACAAACTGCAATCCATTTTCAAAAACGAACGTGAAAACCTAGAACAAAAATGGAACGATATCAAGGTGGTGATAGAATACGGAATGTTATCGGAGGATAAGTTTTATGACAAAGCAAAGAAGTTTAACCTATTCCCTACTACAGACGGTAGCTACCTTACCCTAGACGAGTTGAAAGAACAAACCAAAGATGCACAAACCGACAAAGACGGAAAACTCATTCAGCTCTATGCAGCTAATGTAGAGGAACAACACGCCTATATTCAGGCGGCAAAAGACAAGGGGTACACGGTACTGTTGTTAGACTCGCCCATCGTAGGGCACTTGTTGCAAAAGCTGGAACAAGAGGACGATAAACTCGGTTTTGTTCGCGTAGATGCCGATCATATTGATAAGCTGATTGCCAAAGACGAGCCGCAAGTTTCAAAGCTTTCAGATACGCAAAAAGAAACGCTAAAACCGCTCATTGAAGCCGTGGTACCAAAAGAACAATACACTGTTCAACTAGAAGCCATGGACAGCGAAGCCGCTCCCTTTATGATTACGCAACCCGAATTTATGCGTCGTATGAAAGAGATGCAACAAACCGGAGGTGGTGGCGGTATGTTTGGTGGAGGTTTTCCAGATATGTATCAGTTGGTGGTAAATGTCAATCACCCCTTGGTAGGTCAGATTTTGGACACCAAAACCAAAAAGAAACAAGAGCGCCTGATAAAGCAATCTTTGGATTTGGCACGCTTATCCCAGTCGCTGCTGAAGGGTGAAGAGCTAACCGCCTTTATTCAGCGTAGTTTTGAGATGATAAAATAGGGCGTTAAGATTATATAGTTCATAATCCATGATTTGTTCATTTTGTCTTGAAACAAAACGAACCAAAAGTTCAAGAAGATTTTAAATGAAATTTTTGTGTTCCACAAAACCGCATCCACACTTCGCTTCATGCTCTTTTTTGCTTTGCAAAACGCACTTACGCTCGGCGTATGCTATTTCGGAAAAATCTTCGTTGTTGCATTTAGAATAGATTTTAATGATCTTGTAAATTAATTCCTATGATAAACGCAGTGCCCTAGGCTTTGCCGAAGGGCACGAAATTAAAATCCTTCAACTGTGGTTGAGGGATTTTTTTGTATTTTTAAAAAAACC
>JBMYLU010000072.1:0-5045 GCA_049596595.1 Flavobacteriaceae bacterium
TACCATAATTTTAACAGGCGGAGACGCAGATTTTTTGATTAAAAAAATAAAAAATACCATATTTGCTGACGCTGATCTTGTCCTTAAAGGTTTGCACTACCTACTGATGTATAATTCATTTCATGAAAAGTAACTTACTTACCTTTTTTCTCTCTGTTTTCTCTGCAACCGCGTTTGCACAAAACACAACGCTTTCTCCATATTCGTACTTTGGGATTGGCCAACCGATTGCTAGTCGTACAGCCGAAAATAATTCCATGGGCGGAATTACTACCTACGCAGACAGCACGCATTTTAGTCTCGATAATCCGGCTACTTTAGGTAAACTTGAATTTGTTCAATACCGAGTGGGTGCTGGGTATAAAATTGCTCAACAAGAATCACAACAATCTTCTGCGACGACAAGTATATCTTCAATTAATTACTTGGCGCTAAGCGTTCCAACCAAACACTTTGCTTTTAGTTTTGGATTAAGACCAAAATCCTCTGTGGGATATCGAATTACGAGTACGGAAACGGTTAATGATTTGGAACAAGAAAGCGCCTATACTGGAACAGGTGGTGTTAATAGTACTTTTTTGGGAGTTGGGATTACGCCTGTTGAGGGGCTTAGTTTAGGGTTTAGTGCTAATTACAACTTTGGCTACACAGATAAAACATTTACACAAGGCATAACGGGTGTCCAATATGACACACGGAAGTTTACCCGATCGGAGCTTAGCGGGATACATTACACTTTTGGAATGCATTACCGTAGAAATATTTTTTCAGATTATCAACTGCAGTTGTCGGCAGTTTACACCCCAAGCGCAAACCTTGAAAGCACGAATTCCAGAATACTCTCAACAATTTCTCCAACGGGGACAATAGAAAACCTACAAGAAATAGATTTAAAAACACTGGCGAAAACCACCAACAGACTACCTGCAGAGACTACACTTGGTGTTGGCTTTGGTAAGCCTCAGCTTTGGTATTTTGGAGCTACCTACCTAACCTCATCACAAGGGGTTACACATCCACTTGAAACAAATGCAGACGTGGTATATGAATCCACTTCCAGATTTTCTGTTGGGGGCTTTTACATTCCTAAATACGATTCGTTTACCAATTACTTGAGTAGAATGGTATATAGAGTTGGTGCACGGTGGGAACATACGGGATTAGCGCTTAAAAATCAGGCAATTAAAGATTTTGGCATAACCTTTGGGATGGGTCTTCCATTAGGCGTACTGTCTAAAGTGAACATAGGCATTGAGATAGGCGGTTTGGGCACGACAGACGCAGGCCTGGTTAAAGAAAAATACACGAATATTATGCTTGGCTTTTCGCTAAGCGATGTATGGTTTATAAAACGAAAATATGATTAGATAGTTATGAAAAACAACTTACTTTTTTTGATGTTATGCATGGGTGTGCTTACCTATGCCCAAGGCGATAAAAGCGCATGCCCTGCGAACTTATCCATTTTTGCGGAGTTTGCAAAGGTGAAAAACTATGATTCAGCGTATCAACCTTGGAAAGAAGTCCGCAACACTTGTCCTGAACTTAATGTGGCTACATTTAAATATGGCGAGCGTATATTGACGCACAAAATAAAAAACGCTACGGAAGACAAGGCGGTTTATCAGCAGGAACTTCTTGCACTTTACGACGACTGGAACACGTATTTTCCAGCCACTAAGCGAGGAACTAGTGAGGTAGGAAAAATCCTTTCATCCAAAGCGCAAGCTATGGTCGATTACAAACTCGGAACTGCACAAGAGGCATTTGATATTTTTAATAAAGCGTTTACCCAAGATCCAGGAAGTTTTACCAGTCCAAAAAACTTGTATACTTTTTTCAAAACGACTTTCAATCTATATAAAGCGGGTAGTATTACTACCGAAGAGCTATTCAATAAATACGAGGAGATTTCCGAAAAATTTGAATTGGAACAAACGAAGTTGGCAAAAAAGCTGGATATCATTTTGAATAAAGAGGATGCAGGTCAGCCAATAACCACTAGAGAGCAACGCAACAAGCGTGTATACCAAACCAACGTTTTAGCCTTTTCGACCTATTCGGGCAACCTCGATGCAATCATTTCAAAAGAGTCTAGTTGCGAAAATTTGATTCCACTATACCGTAAAAACTTTGAGGCAAACAAAAATAACAGCGTATGGCTAAATCGTGCCGCCAGTAGAATGGATGCCAAAGAGTGTTCTAATGATCCTCTTTTCGTAGAATTAGTAGAAGCCCTTCACGCCATCAATCCTTCGGCAAACTCTGCATATTACTTAGGGTTGCTAAAAGACAAATCTGGCGACAGTCAAGGGGCACTTGCTTATTTTGAGGAGTCGTTAACTCTAGAGCAAGATCAGTACAGAAAAGCCTCTATATTGTATAAAATCGCGGTTAAGTTTAAGGCGCGAGGACTAAAAAGTAAAGCACGTTCTTATGCCAACAGAGCATTAAAAAATCAGCCATCTATGGGTAAGGCATATATGCTTATTGCTAGTTTATATGCAGCCAGTGCCAATGACTGTGGGAATACTCAATTTGAAAAGCGCGCTGTCTACTGGTTGGCAGCAAAAATGGCGCGTCGTGCCGCTGCCGTAGATTCAGGAGTTAAGAAAACAGCACTCAAAATGGCAGCTAGCTATGAGGGTAGAGCACCAAGCAAAACCGATATTTTTACAGAAGGAAATGCGGGTCAGTCTATACGTTTTTCATGCTGGATAAATGACAGTGTTACAGTACCGCAATTGTAGTATGCCACATTTTGGTAAAATCAAGACTTGCACACTTTTCTTGCTATTTACATTAGCTTTTGCGTCGTGTAAGAACAATTTTGAGCAAGTAAAAAAACTCAACCAATTTGATGCGCTGCCTGTTGGGGTGGCCGATACCATTAGGGTGGTGTATACAGACTCGGCTCGAACAACTGCCATATTAACAGCACCAAAAAACATTGATTTTACAAATCAGCCTTTTCCCTACTCTGAATTCCCAGAGGGTGTTAATGTTGTTTTTTTTGATGAGAATGCTAAGGAAACTTTTGTAAAAGCAGATTATGGCATTATTTATAACCGTACTAACCTTGTCGATTTGCGCGGGAATGTAAATATAAACACTCCCGATAGTGCTCACTTACAAACAAGCCAGTTGTACTGGGACGTAGATAGAGAGTGGGTTTTTACAGAAGAAAACTTTACTTTTATAAGCAAAGATTACGACATTGCAGCAAGCGTTTTGGACGCTAGCAGGTCGTTTACTAAAATAACCACAGGCCCACTAGTAGGAAGTGTTGCCGTAGAAGATGAATTATGATTAAATTTTACAGAATATCTGAAATTATTTACCTCCTTTTTGGCGGATTGTTTTTATATCGCGTAGTGTATTATTACGGTACAGAAAATGCACGAACAGGACTCGATATTGCGATTGCAGCAATTGCCTTTTTGATGTTTTTTATCCGTAGACGTTATCGTAAAAAACTTGAAAAACGCAAGGAGTCTTAATGATTATGCCTGTTGAGATTACAGTTTTAGTTGTTAGTTTATTGTTGTCGGCATTTTTTTCCGGCATGGAAATAGCCTTTGTTTCTTCCAATAAAATTAGACTAGAAATTCAAAAGTCTCAAAAAAAGGGATTTGGCACCTTGTTGAAAACCATTACCAAAAGCCCATCTAGATTTATTGTGTCTATGCTTGTGGGTAACAATATTGCCTTGGTAGTCTATGGAATTTTTGCCGGAGAGTTGATTGTTGCCCAACTTTTCCCCGAACACCTAACAAATGCATCGCTACCCCTTAATATTATCCTCTATCAAACACTAATTTCTACAGCAGTTATCCTAATTACGGCTGAGTTTTTACCTAAGGTTTTTTTTCAAATCTATGCGAACCGTTTTTTAAGTCTTTTTGCACTTCCAGCCTTTCTTTTTTACCAATTGATGAAACCCATAAGTTGGATTGTACTTCGTTTTTCAGACAATGTCCTACACCGTTTTTTTAGGGTGCCAAAACAAGAGGAGTCGATTTCTTTTAGTAAAATTGAGTTGGGTGATTTTGTGTCAGAACATATTGAAACTGTTAATGAAAACGATCGTGATGCTGAGCTGCAGCTTTTTCACAACGCCCTGACATTTACCAACCTTAAGGCCCGCGAGGTAATGGTACCACGTGCCGAAATAGTTGCGGTAGATCGTTATGAAAAGCCATCTAAAGTTCTCGAAATCTTTTCAGCTACTGGGCTTTCAAAGATTTTGATTTACGCCCAAAGCATGGACAATATTATCGGCTATGTTCATGCTTTTGATATGTTTAAAAGCAGTAGAGTGGATTCCAGTAACTATGCGCATACAAGATGTGTTCAACTTATTGGTAAAAAAACGGAGGAGTATTGCCGTTGTACTAGACGAATACGGCGGTACGGCAGGAATACTTACTTTAGAAGATATTGTAGAGGAATTGTTTGGCGAAATTGAAGATGAGCACGATACAGTAACGAATATTTCAATTCCTCACGAGGATGGGTCTTATACTTTCTCTGCTCGAATGGAAATTGATGAAATCAATGCAAGTTACATGCTAACGTTGCCACTTTCTGATTCGTATGAAACCCTTGGGGGGCTTGTTATCCACCATGCTGCTGAAATACCTTCAGAGGGGGAACGGATTTCCGTAGCGGGTTATACTTTCGAAATGCTAGAGGTTTCAAACACTAAAGTTGATTTAGTTCGGGTGTATGTTAATTAGCATTTTAAATTCTTCTTTTTAATTGTATTTTCGCATGCAGTCTAAATTTTTATACCATGGCTATTTTAGGTAAGATAAGAGAGCGTTCTATTTTTTTAATTTTCATCATTGGGATGGCGCTCTTGGCGTTTGTTTTCACTGGAGTTTTTGATGGTAACTCTTCAGTAAGTCAAGACCCTGTTCTTGTTGTTGGCGAAGAAGAAGTTGGCATTGATGAGTTTAGCCGACAAGTCGAATTTGTTGAGCGAAGTTACCGCATGTCTACCATGAAGGCGGTAGAATTTGCCTATGAACAAACGACAAACG
>JBMYLU010000073.1:0-4992 GCA_049596595.1 Flavobacteriaceae bacterium
CACTTCATTTGTAAGTGTCATATAATGAGGATATTAAAATATTATTTAGACAAATTATAAATTAAAACTTTACGTTAGTTCAAGTTTTTAAAATGAGGCCTGTGTTGTAATTTTGCAGACGAATTCAATAATAGTAGATTTCATCATCAACTAACCTCTTATGCATAAGGACAGCTTTTTGGCTCACCTTCCGTTACTGTTACTCTTCTTTTGTTTTAGCTTTGTTGTTACTGCACAAGAACCCGATATTCAAAAGGGTAAATCTTTGTTTAATGCGAATTGTGCGGCTTGTCATAAGCTGAATAAACGTGCAGTTGGTCCTGCTTTGGCAGGTGTAAGCGCTAAATATGACAAAGAATGGTTGTACAGTTGGATAAAAAATTCTACGGCAATGGTAAAAGCCGGCGACGCTCAGGCCGTTGCCATTTTTGAGGAATATAACGGGTCAGTAATGACCTCATTCCCACAGCTTTCAAACGAAGATATTGATAACATTTTAGCGTATACCGACTATACGCCCCCTGCAGCTACTGCCACTGCCGCGCAACCCGTGGCAACAGTTGCGCAAGAGCAAGGAGGGTTGACCAACGATTTGGTATTGGTGATTCTAATGTTGGTGCTTGCTGCCCTTGTGGTAATGCTCTTTTTGGTAAACAAAACACTAAAACAAATTGCCGCAGCCAACGGCATTGAGATAATCAAAAAAGAAAAGGAAAAGCGCACTCCGCTATGGAAAGCCTATGCGCAAAACCCATTTTTAGTTTTTGTAACTGTAGTGTTTTTGTTGCTCTCTAGTGCATATGTGGGTTACAGCTATTTGATGCAAGTAGGAATAGACCAAGGGTATATGCCTATACAGCCCATACACTATTCGCACAAAATTCACGCTGGAGATAACCAAATTGAGTGTAAATATTGTCACTCCTCGGCACGTGTATCCAAGCACTCAGGAATTCCTTCTTTGAACGTGTGTATGAACTGTCACATGAACATTGCAGAGTACAACGGTGAAGAAGATTTAGAAAAAGGATACACCAAAGAATTTTACACCAACGAAATCAAGAAGTTGTATAAAGCTGTGGGCTGGGACGAAAACACTCAAAGCTACACTGGAGAAACACAACCTGTGAAGTGGGTGCGTATTCACAACCTGCCTGACTTTGTGTATTTTAACCACGCGCAACACGTTTCTGTTGCTGGTGTAGAATGCCAAAAGTGTCACGGTCCTGTTGAGGAAATGGAAATCATGTATCAGCATTCATCACTGACCATGGGATGGTGTATCAATTGTCATCGAGAAACAAATGTTAACGTGAAAGACAACGAATATTACACCAAAATTCACGAAGAATTGTCTAAAAAATACGGAGTAGAAAAACTAACCGCTGCCCAAATGGGTGGATTGGAATGTGGTAAGTGTCACTATTAAGATTAAAGTATATGCCCAACCAAAAGAAATACTGGAAAAGTGAAGTTGAGCTAAACGAGCAAGCTGTTTGGGTTGAAGAGTTAAGCCATAAAGAGTTTGCACAGAAACTTCCCGAAGATGTTTTAGGAAACGCTGAACTTCCCGAGAGCGATACTTCGCGTCGTGACTTTTTAAAATATATGGGTTTTAGCACGGCTGCCGCAACACTTGCAGCCTGTGAGGGTCCTGTAAATACGTCTATTCCTTACGTAGTGCAACCCGAACAAATTATTCCCGGCGTTGCCAACTATTATGCCACTACTATTGTAGACGGTTTTGACACGGCTAGCATACTCGTTAAAACACGTGAGGGGCGTCCAATTAAGGTTGAGAACAACACAGACGCACCTTTACACGGCGCAGCAAATGCACGTGTACAAGCATCGGTATTGTCATTGTATGATAGCATGCGTGTACAGGGACCAACACAATCGGGTGTAGATGTAAGTTGGGATACGCTGGAGGCAAATGTAGGTCAGCAATTGGCGCAACTTGCCCAGAACAATGAAGCGGTAGCCCTTATTACCCCTTCACTAGCAAGCCCTACAACAAAACAAATTATTGCTGATTTTCAAGCGAAGTTCCCTAACGTAACTCATTATGCTTACGATGCCGTTTCTGAAACGGCTGCGCTAAATGCTTTTGAAAAAGCATACGGAACGCGGGCTCTTCCGAGTTATGATTTTAGTAAAGCTAGCTGTATCGTTTCTATAGGTGCCGACTTTTTAGGCGATTGGCAAGGCGGAGGTTTTTCCTCCGGATATGCTAAAACACGTGTGCCAAAAGGCAAAAACGGCAAGGCAAAAATGTCTAAGCACTACCAATTTGAGGCAAACATGACACTTTCGGGTGCAAATGCGGATTACCGCTTTCCAACCACCGCAGTTGAGCAACAGTTTGTCTTGGTTGAGCTTTATGGCGCGCTTACAAACACTTCTTATCCAACGCCACTTGGCGCATCGCTTAAGAAAAAGGTGACTAAAATTGCGGCTGAGCTTAAAGCTGCCGGCAAAGAAGCGATTGTAGTTTCTGGATTACAAAGCGAAGATGCACAACGTGCCGTTTTAGCCATCAACAATGTGCTGGGTTCTTCAGTAATTGATGTGAAACATACTAGTCAGCTGCGTCAAGGGGATGCAGGTGTTATCAGTCAATTGGTAAACGATTTGAATGCTGGTAAAGTTGGCGGTGTGATTATGGCGGGTGTAAACCCGGCATATACCCTTCCAAATGCCGAGGCTTTTGTTGCAGGTTTGAAAAAGACGAAATTGTCTTTGACCTTCAGCATGAAAAACGACGAAACAGCTGTTCACAGTCAGTGGGTGGCTGCCGCACCACACTACCTAGAGTCTTGGGGTGATGTGGAGCTTAAGACGGGGCACTTTGCACTTACGCAACCTACCATTCGTCCGTTGTTTGACACCAAACAATTTCAAGATGTGCTACTTGCACTAAGCGGAAGTACTCAAAAATATGACGATGCCATCAAGGCGTATTGGTCGTCAAACATTTTGGGAGGCGCATCTTTCAATGAAGCCTTGCACGACGGTTTCTTTGTCTCTAATGCATCAGATAATGTGCGTTATAACGATAATGTAAATGCACTTGTTCAACGCCTTGCGCGTGCCAAAGCACAATCTGGATTGGAGTTACACCTCTACACCAAAACAGCTATTGGCGACGGACAGCAAGCCAACAACCCTTGGTTGCAGGAGCTTCCCGACCCTATTAGCCGTGTTACTTGGGACAACTATCTTACAGTATCAAAAGCTGATGCAGAAGCCTTGGGGCTTGAAAATGTAAATCAAGCGGACGGAGCCTTAGATGGTAGCCTTGCAGAAATTACGTTAAATGGCGTAACGGTTAAAGCGCCTGTGCTTATTCAACCCGGTCAGGCGAAAGGAACAGTAGGATTAGCATTTGGATATGGCAAAACAGCTGGAATGAAATCCGAAATGCAAGTGGGTGCCAACGCATATCCGTTGTACAAAAACTTTAGCCCTGTGCAAACCGTTTCAGTAGCAGCTGCTTCTGGGATGCACAAGTTTGCCTGCACACAGTTGCAAAATACACTCATGGGAAGAGGCGAGATTGTTCGTGAAACTACCCTTGAGATTTTCAATACCAAAGATGCCAAATATTGGAATCCGATGACCCAAGTGTCGCGCGATCACGTTGAAATAGATGTTACTTCTAAAGAAGCGGACATGTGGCAAGCCTTTGATCGTTCTATTGGGCATCACTTTAATCTTTCTATCGATTTAAATGCATGTACTGGATGTGGAGCGTGTGTGGTTGCGTGTCATGCAGAGAACAACGTTCCTGTGGTGGGTAAACACGAGATTCGCAAATCGCGCGATATGCACTGGTTACGCATCGACCGCTACTATTCCGCAGAAGAAACCTTTAAAGACGATTTAGAAACCGTTGAAAATATCAGCGGATTAGGGGAGTCTCTATCTACTTTTGGTAAGATGGAAGACCCTTCCGAAAATCCGCAAGTTACCTTCCAGCCGGTAATGTGTCAGCATTGTAACCATGCACCTTGTGAAACGGTTTGTCCTGTGGCAGCATCTTCACATGGTCGTCAAGGGCAAAACCACATGGCATACAACCGTTGTGTGGGTACACGCTACTGCGCGAACAACTGTCCTTACAAAGTGCGTCGTTTTAACTGGTTCTTGTACAACAAAAACGATGCGTTTGACTACCACATGAACGATGATTTAGGTCGTATGGTACTTAACCCGGATGTTGTTGTGCGTTCTAGAGGTGTGATGGAAAAATGTTCGTTGTGTATACAGCGTACACAAAAAACGATTTTGGACGCAAAACTTGAGGGTCGTGAAATCAAAGACGGCGAATTTAACACAGCGTGTTCTAGTGCTTGTGCTAACGGCGCTATGGTCTTTGGCGACATCAATGATAAAGCAAGCGAGGTGGCTCACCTTAAAGAAGACAAGCGTATGTATCACTTGTTGGAAAGTGTGGGTACAGAGCCCAATGTAATGTATCAAGTAAAAGTTAGAAATACTTAAGAAACGATTTATGGCTAGTCACTACGAAGCACCCATTAGAAAGCCCCTAGTTACAGGGAATAAATCGTACCACGATGTAACGGTAGACATTGCCGCACCTGTCGAAAATCCGCCTAACAAGCAGTGGTTTTTGGCATTTGGTATTGCCCTTACTGCTTTTTTGTGGGGATTAGGATGTATCATTTACACGGTTTCTACCGGAATCGGTGTATGGGGATTAAATAAAACCGTCGGATGGGCGTGGGATATTACCAACTTTGTATGGTGGGTAGGTATCGGACACGCGGGAACGCTGATTTCTGCGGTACTCTTATTGTTCCGTCAAAAATGGCGTATGGCGATTAACCGCTCTGCCGAGGCGATGACCATTTTCTCGGTAATTCAAGCGGGGTTGTTTCCAATTATTCACATGGGACGTCCATGGTTAGCCTATTGGGTATTGCCCATCCCAAACCAGTTTGGTTCGCTTTGGGTAAACTTTAACTC
>JBMYLU010000074.1:0-221 GCA_049596595.1 Flavobacteriaceae bacterium
AAAAAAAGAAATTACGTGCTTGCACCAAATGCGGCTCTTTAAGTTGGGACTGATTTACCTCGTTTAAGGAGATGTCAATCTCAAACGAAAAATAGTTGGCAATCCCTGCAAGCGTTTCTTTTCTGAGGTACGTTTTCCATTGGTGTAACGAGCGCTCCAAGAACAATGGTCGTGTGCGGTCAAATTTCTTTTTTGCTTTGTCCAAATACCTTTTTAGCGTG
>JBMYLU010000074.1:231-4971 GCA_049596595.1 Flavobacteriaceae bacterium
GCACCTGTAGTTTTTCCTCCACCTCGCTCAAAAAGCATTGGGTATCGCCATAAGCAGTAAGTTGAACACCATCTTCCCAAAAGTATTTACACGCAATGTCTTTGCGTTTGTACTCAAAAAAGTCCTTGGGATTTTCACCACAAAGGGCAAAAAGCTCATCCACAAAATGGGGCATGGTAAACAACGACGGCCCTGCATCAAAACGATAATCACCTAATCTAAAAGTAGAAAGTTTTCCGCCCACATAGTCGTTTGCCTCAAAAACCTCCACACGGTAGCCTTTGTGCGCCAAACGTATTGCAGTGGCTAATCCACCAATTCCAGCCCCGATAACAATTGCTTTACTCATTGGGTTTCAAAAGTAGTGGAGAAACGGCAAAGCGCGCAAACAAATCTTCTTTATACCAGTTGCGCTTTCGTGTTTTTTTGACAATGGCGGCATGAGCTGAGCTTTTATAGGCAAACGACTTTACATCGTCTAAACTGCTCCAAATACTAAAGGTAGCTTGCTGTACCATGGGCCACTCGCCAATTCCTTTGTACCACAGCACCCCTTTCGCATGCTGTATGGCTTTGGATGCTGCTGGTACGGCACGCCAAAACTCCAACAACCTACTGGGGCGAAGTGTGGCACGAGTGATTATCCCTATTTGCTCGTTGTCTTTTAAAGGGCGTTGCGAAGCCTCAAAGGGATTCGTTTTCCCCCAAAGCCCATGGCTTTGAAGTGGGTGTAGTTTAAAGTGTTTTTGTGAGAATGAGCGCGAAATAAAAGCTTTCATCACGGTGCTGTCTTCTAAAAAGGTAGTAGCATCTTCCTTTGATTTCCAAATGGTCAGCAGCGCATAGGTAGAAAAATCAGGCCAAAGGCTAAAACCGGTACCGGCACCCGTTCCCAAGGTTTTTACAAAAATCAAGCCCGAGTGTTTTTTCATTTGTGGCAATGCACGTTGCATTTGGGTAAATGCCCAAAATTTGTTTTGGGTGTACGTAAAAAAGCTTAAAACAACTTGCTGTGCCATGTGTTAAAGATAAGAGGAATTATTATCACAGAAGTAAATAACACAAAATTAACGCTGCGATATTGTTACCGTAACCATTCGTTGAATTTTTGATAAAACTGAGGTTTCATTTGCTTAAAATAGGTTCTTGTAATTTGTCTAAAATCAAATTAAGAATGAAAAACCTATCATTATTTATTGCTTCACTATTTGGTGTGGCTGTGCTTTATGCACAAGAACAAAAGAAAGATTCCATAGTGGTTACTACGCTAGAGGAAGTTGTTGTTGACGGATATTTTGGCGGTCTATCCAAAGCCCTAAAACAACAGAAAAACAACCTTAATATTACCAATGTAGTTACGGCTGACCAAGCGGGAAAATACCCCGATGACAACATCGGAGATGCGATTAAGCGTATTTCGGGTATTAGCGTACAAAACGATCAGGGAGAGGCGCGTAACATTGTGATGCGTGGTTTTGGCACACAGTTAAACTCCGTTACCTTAAACGGTGATCGTCTGCCCTCTGCAGAAGGCGACAACCGTAACGTTCAGTTGGATCTTATTCCAACCAATATGATTGAAGCCATTGTGGTAAAAAAATCGCTCACTCCTGATATGGAGGGAGATGCGATTGGGGGTTCTGTAAATCTTATTACCCGTTCAAATCCCAGTGAATTCCGTGCATCAGCTACTATTTCTGGAGGTGGAAACCCAATTCGTGATGGCGGGTACAACGCTAACTTTGCACTTGTTGTAGCAGATAAGCTTTCAGATAAATTTAGCTATACCCTTAGCTCTACTATCCAAACACGCGACTACGGTTCTGACAACGTTGAGTTTGCATGGAACGACCCTGCTGATTGGGCTGATATTAACGTCGCAGAAATTGAAGAAATGGATATCCGTCGGTATGACGTTAAGCGTACGCGTCGTTCGGTTTCGTTAAACTTGGATTACCAAATTAACGATAACAATGCACTTTTCTTTAAGTCTATTTACAACCATCGTGATGACTGGGAAAACAGGTTTCGATGGAGAGCTATTTACGCCGATCAAGAACTAAAAGTTCGTAAACAAACCAAAGGAGGTATTGATAACGACAAAAACGATGCCCGTCGTTTAGAGGATCAGCGTCTAGAAAAGTATAGTTTAGGTGGTGAGCACCAAGCCGGTAATCTTGCTATTGATTGGAAAGTGTCTACTGCAAAAGCAAGTGAACACCGCCCAGATGAACGTTACACACGATACGAATACAAAGGGATTCCTTACGCTGGAAATTCACCTTGGGACATTTCTAATCCAGAACGTCCATACCTAAACTTTGCCGATGCCTCTTGGAACGATGATGCTGAATATAAGTATAAGAAAACCGAAGAAGCGCAAAAGCAAACTGAAGAAAAAAACAACCAGTTTAAAATAAACTTTGAATTGCCCTATGGTGAAACAGCTACGCTAAAGTTTGGTGCAAAGTACAAAGACCAGTCCAAAATGCGTGATGACATTTGGTTCGAGCATGATATGGGATTAGGCAACTTAAATACCATTCCCACTTATGCTGCCGACGTAGATAGCTACGAACCAGGCAGCAAATATGTAATTGGGAACTTTATGGATGCCAGTTATTTGGGAGGTCTGACTCTAGGAGGTGCTTCAGGGGCAAACTTTGACAGCTATGTAATGGACGAATTTGCCGGAGCAAACTATAACGCTGACGAAACTGTTTCTGCGGGATATATGATGACCACAAACACCATTGGCGCACGCACCATAGTGATTGCCGGTTTCCGAGTGGAGAGAACAGCCTTGAGCTATGTGGGACAAATCTTTGATGAAGAAGTGGATACAAAACCTAGCGATATTAAAGAGACTACAGGATCTAGGAACTACACCAATTTGTTACCTAGTATCAACATCAGACACAACTTTACAGATGCGTTTAATGTAACCCTAGCGTATTCAAAATCCTTAGCACGTCCCGATTACTTCGATTTAGTTCCTTATCAATATTCAAACTCCGATGACGCTGAAGTTGAGTTCGGAAATTCTGATCTTGAAGCTACGGTATCAAATAACTTTGATATTATGGCAGAAAAGTATGTAGGAAATACAGGTATACTTTCTGGTGGGCTGTTCTATAAATCTATAGACAATTGGATTTATACATATACAACCGACGGATATGTTTATAACAACACACCTGATTATAAGTTTACCCAAAAAAGAAACGGAAAAAGTGCAAGTGTGTTTGGTTTTGAAGTTGCCCTTCAAAAACAACTTACAGACAACCTAAACCTTGCCGCAAACTACACCTTTACAGATTCTGACACGGATAGCGTAGAGGGTAGAACCGATGTGCCACTCGTTGGTGCTGTTGAAAATATGTACAACGTTTCGTTGGCGTATGAGGCAGGTAAATTGTTTGTAAGAGCATCGTATAACTATGCTGGTGAGCAGCTTGACGAGCTTGGCGGTGCCGCTTGGGAAGACCGTTACTACGACGAGCAAAAGTTTTTAGACCTGAACGCAACATACAACGTAACAGACAAAATTCGTTTATTTGCTGAAGCGAAAAACCTAACCAACCAACCGCTTCGTTACTACCAGGGAACAAAAGAAAGAACCATGCAAATCGAGTTCTATCAAATGAGTTGGAACGTAGGTCTTAAAATTGATTTGTAATGAATTACATCACCGTTATCTTCACGCTTTTTGTGGGTGTTGCGGTAATGGCACAAGGGCGAACTTCAGTTCGCTCTTTTGCTTTTCCCCAAGTTGAAGCCACCCTCGAAACCGAACCCGTAGTATCGATTGACGACGCTGCCGATGACATTTGTATTTGGGAAAACCCCACAGATGCAACCCAATCTGTTGTGGTAGCCACAGATAAAAAATACGGACTTATTACCTATAATTTAGAAGGTGAAAAACTGCATCAATATGCTATTGGCAGGCCCAATAATGTAGCCCTTTTTACGCCCAACAATGTGCTAAAAAACACATTGCCGCTTATCTGTGCATCAAACCGCACTGCCGAAACGGTAACCTTTGCTTTCTTAAATGCCGACGGAACGCTAACAAATTTTCAAGATGTTTCAGTACCGCTAAAAGAAGTCTATGGCATTACAACCTACCTTGCCGATCAACCTTATATTTTTATCAGTACCAAAAAAGGGAAAGTATGGCAATATCAGGTTGGCATGAAAAAAAATACCGTACAAATAGCGCTGGTGCGTAAATTTAAATTTGGCAAAACCGTTGAAGGACTGGTTGTTGATCCTAACAATCAAAAGCTATACGTAGCCGAAGAAGAACGCGGACTGTGGCAACTTAACGCCTTGCCATGGAAAGAAGCTGAGAAAATGATGATTCTAAAAGTAGACAAAAAACGTCTAAAACCAGACATGGAAGGTCTAGCCCTCAGGGAAGAAGCAGACGGTTCGGGCTATATTATAGTTTCGATACAAGGCTCAAATGCTTACGCTTTTATTGACCGAAAACAATTAAATCTCATTAATATCATCCAAATCAAAGATGGCGTGGTGGATGGCGTGCAAGAAACCGATGGACTTGATGTATCTTCGCTGAAAACACCCGCATTTCCAAATGGCATACTTATTGTGCAAGACGGAGAAAACGGAGACGCGCCACAAAACTTTAAATACATCAATTGGAATCACATCAAACCCCTATTAGACTGACCAAATTATTCTTGTTTTCTTTACTACTAGCAGGCAATGCTT
>JBMYLU010000075.1:0-4876 GCA_049596595.1 Flavobacteriaceae bacterium
AGGGAAAAAAAACGTTTCATTTATAAGATATTTCGGTTTTTATAATGATTTATTTAATGAGGCTAAATATATAAAAAATACATGAACACAAACAGCAGAGAGGAAGGGATTCGAACCCTCGATACGTTTTTGACGTATACACACTTTCCAGGCGTGCGCCTTCGACCACTCGGCCACCTCTCTATTTTGGCTGCTAATATCGAAAAAAATACCCCCTAAAAAAACTTAAATCTCAAACAGCTTTTTTGCGTTTTCGGTCGTAATTTTTATAATTTCTGAAACAGAAACGTTGTGCGTTTCAGCCAATTTTTTGGCAACCAAGGGCAAATAGCATGACTCATTGCGCTTCCCGCGATGTGGCATAGGTGCCAAATAGGGCGCATCGGTTTCCACTACAAGGTGCTTTAGCGGAATTTGTGCCACCGTTTCTGCCAACCCACTATTTTTAAAGGTAACTACACCACCAATTCCCAATAACATATTAAGGTCAATAGCCCGTCTAGCTTGCTCTAGAGTCCCTGTAAAACAATGAAAAATACCGCGTAGTCTTTTATCGTTTACTCCCTCCAATACCTCAAAAATTTCGTCAAAAGCCTCTCTGCAGTGAATCACTATGGGTAAGTCAAACTCCAATGCCCACCCAATTTGGCACGCAAAGGCTTCTTGTTGTTCCTTTAGATAGGTTTTATCCCAATACAAATCCATCCCGATTTCACCCACCGCAACAAAATTGTGTGTATGAAGCTGTTCCCGAACGTGTGCCAATTCTTGCTCCACATTTTCGTCCACATGCGTAGGGTGCAATCCCATCATCAAATGCATTTCGTTAGGGTACTGGCTTTTGAGCACATGCATCGAAGCCGTGGTTTGGGAGTCTATGGCAGGGAGTACAAATTGCCCAACGCCCAGTTCTTTGGCACGCGCAATGACAGCATCGCGATCGTTGTCAAATTCGGAAACATAAAGATGTGTATGCGTATCGATAAGCATGCTGCAAAAATAGGGATTGGACGTATCTTTAGCCCATGATTCGCAGCTTATCTTCTTTTTTGCGCCAAAAAGGCTATGTGCGCATTCCACTAACAAAAACTCAATCGGGTCATTATATATGTACCGTAATGCTGAATGGTGTTGCCGGAACATTTATTGTGGACACGGGCGCATCGCACACCTGCGTAGCTCTCGAAAAAGAAACGCATTTTGCCCTAACCGCTAACGATGCTGAGCAACAAGCTGCCTCGGCTAGTAGCGCCGACATGCACACCCGCCAAAGCAACGGCAACCATTTGCAACTTGGAATCTGGGAACAACATAAACTGGAACTTATTTTATTTGATATGACTACCGTAAACGATGCTCTAGCACAGTTTGACGAAGCCCCCGTAGCGGGAATTTTAGGCGCCGACGTGCTCCACGCTGCAAAAGCCGTGTTGGACTACAGGCGTAGTGGATTGTACCTTAAAAAGTAATTGAGTTACATCACTTTTAGGAAAGGAGTGGAACAGAAAAAGTTAACAGAAGCTAAACCTCTAGTGCCCCCCCGCTGGCGCGAGGGTCTCTCTCGTGCCAAGAAAATATAATAAAAGGCACAAGACAAAGCCTTGCGCTAGCAGGGGCACACCAATGGGAACCGAGTTAATCCTATTAACAAATAACTTTTATCTGTTAACTATAACTATCTACCTAAAGTTCCAACGCCTTTTTGGCATCGCCGTCCATCAACAAAGTGATAGGGTCTTCAAGGGCTTCTTTTACCGCAACCAAGAATCCTACACTCTCACGTCCGTCAATAATACGGTGGTCATACGAAAGCGCCACATACATCATAGGGCGAATTTCAACTTTTCCGTCAACGGCAACAGGGCGTTCCAAAATGTTATGCATCCCCAAAATACCCGACTGCGGCGGATTGATAATCGGGGTAGACAACATGGAGCCAAACACCCCTCCGTTTGAAATGGTAAAGGTACCCCCTGTCATTTCATCTACGGTGATTTGTCCGTCACGCGCACGAATGGCCAGGCGCTTGATTTCGGCTTCAATTTCTTTAAAACTCAAGCCTTCGGCGTTGCGCACCACAGGCACCATAAGTCCTTTTGGTCCCGAAACGGCAACACTGATATCGCAATAGTCGTGGAGAATTTGTTCGTTCCCGTCAATCATAGAATTTACATCTGGGAATTCCTTGAGAGCACGTACAACAGCTTTGGTAAAAAAGCTCATAAACCCAAGCCCTACATCGTGTTTTGCTTTAAAATCTTCTTTGTACTGCGCGCGCAATGCAAAAATGGGCGACATATCCACCTCGTTAAACGTGGTTAGCATGGCGGTTTCATTTTTGGCAGCTACCAATCGCTCGGCTACTTTGCGGCGCAACAACGACATTTTCTTGCGCGAGGTTGGGCGATCCCCTGTGGGTGTTCCCATAGACGGCACCGCTTTGACAGCGTCTTCTTTGGTAATACGTCCGTCACGTCCAGTACCTGTAATGGCGCTGGTGTCCAGTCCTTTTTCAGCAATAATTTTTCGGGCTGCTGGAGAAGCAGTCCCCGTAGCGTAGGTTTGATTTGATGCTGCCGGTGCAGCAACAGGCGCAGCAACTTCCACTTTTGGAGCAGCTACTGTTTCTGATTGCCCTTCAGGTTTTGCAGCAGCCGTATCAATATGACAAACCACAGCACCCACAGCAACGGCATCGCCCTCTTCGGCTTTTAGGGTAATGATTCCGCTTTCCTCGGCAGGAAGCTCCAGCGTAGCTTTGTCCGAATCCACTTCGGCAATGGCTTGGTCTTTTTCGACATAGTCGCCATCGCTGACAAGCCATTCTGCAATTTCTACTTCTGAGATAGATTCGCCCGGTGAGGGCACTTTCATTTCTAAAATCATAACTACTCTATTGTGCGCTAGCGCATGTTGTCTTTGGTTTTGTCAAATACGTATTCAATAATTTCTTGATGACGTCGTTTGGAACGTGTTGAGCTTCCAGCAGCAGGTGCTCCATAAAAACGCCTCGATGCTACACGGAAATCGCGTGCCTGTGGTAAATGTAGCAATAAATGCCCATAAGCTCCCATGTTTCGCGGTTCCTCTTGCGCCCAAACGACTTCGGCGTTGGTGTATTTTTTAAATAGGGCTTCCAAATCTTTTTTGGGCAAAGGGAACAATTGCTCAAGGCGAATAAGTGCCACATCGGAACGTTGTTTTTCTTCGCGGGCATCAAGTAAATCGTAATAAAATTTACCGGTACACAACACCAGGGTTTTTACTTCACTAGCGTTAACACTATCATCGTCAATCAACGGCATAAACTGACCGTTTGCCAATTCCTCTTTGGTAGAAATTGCCTTGGGGTGACGTAACAAACTCTTGGGTGTAAACACCACAAGGGGTTTTCTGTAGGTAGATTTTAATTGACGGCGCAACATGTGAAAAAGGTTAGCCGGAGTGGTGACATCGGCAACAAACATATTGTCCTTGGCACAAAGTTGCAGGTAACGCTCCATACGTGCCGAAGAGTGTTCTGCGCCTTGCCCCTCATACCCGTGCGGTAAGAAAAGTACCAGTCCGTTTTGCATTTTCCATTTGTCCTCTGCCGAAGACAAATATTGGTCAATCATGATTTGTGCGCCGTTGCTAAAATCGCCAAACTGTGCCTCCCAAATGGTAAGCGCATTCGGGCTAGCCATGGCGTAGCCATAATCATATCCCATTACACCATACTCAGATAGTAAGGAGTTAAAGATGTTAAAGTTCCCTTGATTTTTATCTAAAGCATTCAGCAATACCACCTCTTCTTCCGAGTCCTCAACCTTTACCACCGCATGGCGGTGCGAAAAAGTACCACGCTCCACATCTTGCCCCGAAATACGCACATCGTGCCCTTCCAGAAGCAACGAACCGTACGCCAACATTTCGCCCATTGCCCAATCCAATTGATTGCGCTCAAAATACATGGCTTTGCGGTCTTCGATGAGCCGTGTGGTTTTTCTAATAAATTTTTTGTCAGATGGCAATTCCGTTACGGTTTGCGCCGCTGCATCTAACTTTTTAAGCGGGAATGTGGTGTCCACCTCGTGCAGCATATCCGCCTCTTTTGCCAATTGAAACCCGGCCCATTCGTCTTGCATAAAGGGTGTGATGACCGTATTGGAGGCTTGACGCGCATCCTCTAATTTTTCTTCTAGGGTTTGTTTGTAATCCAACTCCATTTGTCTTAAGTCATCTTTACTTACAACCCCTTGCGCCATGAGTTTTTCGGCATAGATGTCGCGTGGGTTTTTATGTTTGGAAATGGCTTTGTAGAGCTTAGGCTGGGTAAAACGCGGTTCATCTCCTTCGTTGTGACCATATTTGCGATAACCCAACAAGTCAATAAATACATCTCTAGAAAAGCGATTTCGATATGCCAATGCAAAATGCATGGCGTGTACCACTGCCTCGGCATCATCGGCATTGACGTGGAGTACTGGCGAGAGCGTAACTTTTGCCACGTCGGTACAATAGGTACTTGAACGTCCGTCCAAATAGTTTGTTGTAAATCCAATTTGATTGTTCACCACAATATGCACCGTTCCTCCAGTTCGATACCCGTCAAGTTGTGCCATTTGCACTACTTCGTATACAACTCCTTGACCTGCAATAGCGGCATCACCGTGAATCAGAATCGGCATGACTTTTCGGGTATTGCCCTCGTAGTTTTTTTCTTGTTTGGCACGGGTTATGCCTTCTACCACCGCATTCACAGCCTCTAAGTGTGATGGGTTTGGCGCAATATTCATATTGACTTGATATCCACCATCGGTTTGGCGTTTTGACGTCCAGCCCAAATGGTATTTTACATCGCCATCAAAAACCTCCTCTTTGTAGTCTTTACCGT
>JBMYLU010000076.1:0-4865 GCA_049596595.1 Flavobacteriaceae bacterium
GCTGCGTCTATGGCCTCTTCAAACGTGCTACTTTCTTTTTTAACCATCAGCGTATCGCCTGGTATTTGAACTTTTATTTCTACCTGTTTGGTGCGGTTGTGCGCTGACTTCTCCAGCTTCATATATAAATCGGTAGATAAAATCTTGCCGTAATAGTGTTGGTACTTGTCAATACGTTTGGCAATAAATTTTTTGAGGTTTGATTTTAATGAGAAGTTAATTGCTTGAATCGTAAGTCGCATAAATATGTGCTTAAAAAATTAAAATGGGCGAACTTAGCGCAGGCACTTTATTTCTTTGCCCTAGGATGTGCAGCACGGTAGGCATCCTGCACTTTGGGGAGCTGAACTTTGGTGTACTCTTGTGTTGCAGCCAAGCTTTCGTGACCAAGGATTTCCTTAACCACGTTGATGTCAGCACCAGCATCTAACATGTGTGTGGCAAAACTGTGCCGTAGCACATGAGGAGAGGTGCGTATCTTACTGGATACTGCTCTAAAATACGTCTTTATTAGCCGATAAACAAATGTAGCGTAGGTTTTTTTTCCTTTATCAGTAACCAACAAATAGTCATGTTTGGATGCCTCGGAAATAGTATCACGTTGTTCGCGATATGTTTTTAAAACATTTAAAAAAGAAGGCAATATTGGAACTATACGCTCTTTGTTTCTTTTGCCTAATACACGTAGTTGTTGTTGTTCCCAGTCAATATCTGATGCCTTTAGTTTGATTAACTCCGACAGACGCATCCCTGTAATGTATAACAATTCAATAGCTATAGCGTCCCTAAGCCCATGAAAGTTAGTCTTATCTATTTGGGTCAGTACTTTCTCAACTTCAACAACACTAAAGGGTGTAATAAATGTTTTTTTTGCTTTTATAGATTTGTGTTGCGCAAGAGGATGGCTCTTTATCTCTCCAACGTTACGCAAGTAGGTGTAAAACGAATTGAGCGCAGCACATTTCCTATTAATGCTACGCATAGAAATACCACGTTGAGATAATGAAACCACAAAATCTCTGACCATACCGTAATGGACTTTAGCTAAGTCTTGTAGTTGGTAGTTGTCTGCGCAATGCCTTGCAAAATCCTGAATATCTTTACGATAAGCAGTTATGGTATGCGCAGAATAGTTTTTCTCAGCATTTAAATAGCGAAGAAAAGCATCTTGGTTGTCCATACGGACAAGGTAAGAAAAGAAAATTTAATTTTCTTCTAGATCGCGAAGACGTTGGATATAGGAAGCCTTTTGTACTTGCGCACGTCGTGAAACCGAAGGTTTTGTAAACGTTTGACGCTCACGAAGCTGACGCATGGTTCCTGTTTTATCAAACTTTCGTTTAAAACGCTTGAGCGCTCTATCGATATTTTCGCCGTCTTTAATTGGAATTATTAACATGAACCGTACCTCCTTTCTTTAAAATTAGGTTGCAAATATAGCAGTTATTTCAAATACCCCACAAGGTTATTTTAAAATTTGCTTCGCAATTACCACTTTTTGGATTTCAGAAGTTCCTTCTCCTATGGTACATAGCTTAGAATCACGAAGGTATTTCTCAACTGGGAACTCTTTGGAATAGCCATATCCCCCGAAGATTTGCACCGCCTCATTTGCTGTCCGAACACAGGTTTCAGAAGCAAATAACTTACACATTGCGCTAATTTTTGTCATCCTGCGTCCGGCATTTTTCTCATAACAGGCCTTGTGCATCAATAATTCCGATGCTTCAATATCAGTTGCCATTTGTGCCAACTTAAACGAAATACCTTGAAAAGAATTAATCGGTTTGCCAAACTGTATCCGTTCTGAAGAATACTTTAACGAGGCTTCGTATGCACCGCGCGCAATACCCAACGAAAGTGCAGCAATGGAAATGCGTCCTCCATCTAAAATTTTCATAGACTGAATAAAACCATCGCCAACTTCCCCCAACCTATTCTCATCAGGAATCCTACATTGGTCAAATACTAGTTCTGCGGTTTCTGAGGCGCGCATTCCTAGTTTGTTCTCTTTTTTTCCTGCATAAAATCCGGGTGTTCCACGTTCAATGGCAAAAGCTGTCATGCCATGGCTATCGCCTTTTTCACCAGTACGCACCACCACAACGGCAATATCGCCACTGCTTCCGTGTGTGATAAAATTCTTGGTGCCGTTAATAATCCAATCATCACCATCTCGAACGGCAGTTGAGTTCATACCGCCAGCATCTGATCCTGTGTTATGTTCAGTAAGCCCCCAAGCGCCTATCCACTCGCCCGTAGCAAGTTTAGGCAACCAACGGTGCTTTTGTTCTTCTGAACCAAATTGCAATATATGGTTGGTACACAATGAATTGTGGGCTGCAATAGACAAGCCCATAGAGGGATCTACTTTTGAAATTTCTTCAATAACGGCAGTATACTCAAAATAGCCTAATCCCGCACCACCATAGGTTTCAGGCACAAGAATTCCCATAAAACCCATGCTTCCCGCATGGTGCAACACCTCTTTAGGAAAAAACTGGCGTTCGTCCCAGTCCATGACGTGGGGGGCAATGTACTGCTTCGCAAATTCACGCGCAGATGCCGCCACCAATTGATGGGTTTCTCCCAGTTCAAAACTAGGCCCAGGTTGAATTTCAGTTTTCATAGCGAATTAAAAGACAAATATAGCGATAATCTAGCTTTTTTAATGGAATCCAATTGTTGAATAGCAGAAAGATCTTCCCATGAAGTTAGGGTTTCTTTTTGCGTTCTCACGGCAACTATTCGGCTTGCTAACGAAGGACTTATGTAATGGAGCGCTGAAAGTTCGGCAATGGTAATTTCATTAATGTTTTTCTTTTTAACCGTAGGAATCGAATCCAAAGTAAAGCGCTCCCAAATACGGCTTTGGGCTTCGGGCGCAAGTCCCCACACGTCGTTTAATTGATCTTTTACCAAGAAGCCTCCCAGTTTATTGCGTAAATCTATAATGCGTTTGGCGTAGACTTCACCAATGCCATGCACTTCTTGCAAATCGGTTGCGGTTACTCCATTGATTTCTTTTTTTATGTGCACCACCTTTTTGGGTTTGGGCACAAAAATTCGGGATTTGGGGATTTTCAAATACGGACGAATTTGGGCAACTTTATCATCGGGTAGTTGGGTAACATTTTTAAAATCCTGAATGGAATTTATGTATTTTCCAGAATCACTTAAGCTGCGAATGCGCTGTACAACCTCCATGGAAATTCCCAATTGATACGCTTTAAAATTGGAAATATAATTGGGATTAAAAGGGTAAATGGTGTCTTTAGTTTCCGTGGGTTTTACTGCAATTAAGGAATCTACTTTTTGCTGTGCCAAGCTATCCAGGACGAATAGCGAGCGTGCTTTTGGGTTGTTTTTTGGATAGAACCGCAGTGTCAAGTGCAACACCAAAAAAATTGCGAACGTCCATAATATTCCCCTGCGTTGTGATTTGGTTAGGTTAAGAAATGAGGGAGAAGGCTTCACTACATAAATTAGGTTTTAGTACGAATAGCCGACAGGTAACGTGTAAGTTCTTCTTTCGCACGAGGGAATAAGAAGAATAGTCCAATCATATTGGGAAACACGAGTGCCAAAATCATGGCGTCTGAAAATGTCCAAACTGCCGACATATCGCCCGCTGCGCCAATAACTATAAATGCTAAAAACAACAATTTATATGTTAGATCAGACCATTTGCTTTTTCCAAAAATAAACATCCACGACTGCAATCCGTAGTAGGACCATGAAATCATAGTAGAAATGGCAAATAGCACCACAGCAATAGTCAAAAAAGGACCCGAGAAAGAAATATATTCTGCAAAAGCAGCAGCCGTAATTCCTGCTCCTTCAACAGCCTCGCCGTTGATAAGCACTACACCATTTTCGCCGCCGTAGGCAAATGCGGAGTTATCTCCATTAAAAATAATAATAACCAAAGCCGTCATGGTGCAAATAACAACAGTATCAATAAAGGGCTCCAAAAGCGCAACAAGTCCTTCGGAGGCAGCATATTTGGTTTTTACCGCCGAATGTGCAATAGAGGCAGAGCCTGCTCCTGCTTCGTTAGAAAAAGCAGCACGCCTAAAGCCTGTAATGAGTACTCCTAGTAAACCACCCAATCCCGCTTGCGGGCTAAATGCTTGGTAAAAAATTTGCCCAAAAGCGTTGTCCACATAACTGAAATTTGTAATAATAATATACAAGCACGCCCCTATGTACATAAGTGCCATAAAGGGCACTATCTTCTCTGTTACCGAAGCAATACGTTTGATGCCTCCAATAATAATGATTCCCACAAAAATCATCATAATGACGCCTATTACGGTACGCGCACTACCGCCTGTCATACCAAAAGAATCTACCAATTGCATGGCAGCCTGGTTGGATTGCGCAGCATTTCCTCCGCCAAAAGAAGCGCCCACACAAAGCAATGCAAAAACTACAGCCAGGAATTTTCCAAAACGGGCAAAACCACGTTCTCTTAATCCTTTGGTCAAATAATACATTGGACCGCCGTAAACAGTACCGTCTTCACCAACATCGCGGTATTTTACCCCCAGAGTACATTCCACAAATTTGGTAGACATCCCTATAAGTCCGCACAAAATCATCCAAAAGGTAGCGCCAGGACCTCCTACAGCAATAGCGAGCGCCACACCCGCAATGTTTCCATTTCCAACGGTACCCGACACGGCAGTAGCAAGCGCTTGAAAATGACTTACTTCACCATCTTTGCTTTCGTCTTTTATGGTGTCTACTACGTCGCCATCGGCAACGTTTACAGCAGCTTTTTTATCCGCCTCATGATGGTCTATTTCGTCGTATTTACCACGCACTACGCCAATCGCCAGAGGAAAACGACGAATATTTAT
>JBMYLU010000077.1:0-4790 GCA_049596595.1 Flavobacteriaceae bacterium
AGCCCTCATTGAGGAATTGGAGATTGTATGCCCCTTATCGGGAAGTAAAAACTGGACCGAGGTAAAGCAGTTTAACCTTATGTTCGGCACCAAACTCGGCGCATCTGCCGAAAGTGCTACCGAATTATACCTGCGCCCAGAAACCGCACAGGGTATTTTTGTAAACTTTTTGAATGTCCAAAAAACCGGACGTATGAAGTTGCCCTTTGGAATTGCGCAAACGGGCAAGGCGTTCAGAAACGAGATTGTGGCACGACAGTTTATTTTTCGTATGCGTGAATTTGAGCAAATGGAAATGCAGTTTTTTATTCCGCCCGGAACGCAGAAAGAGTGGTATGCACACTGGAAAGAAACACGTCTAAAGTGGCATTTATCGCTTGGATTGGGCGAGGACAATTACCGTTTCCACGACCACGAAAAATTGGCGCATTACGCTGATGCTGCTTGTGATATTGAGTTTCGTTTTCCCTTTGGATTTAAAGAGTTGGAAGGTATCCACTCCCGTACCGATTTTGACCTTGGAAGCCACGAAAAATATTCGGGTAAAAAGTTACAATATTTTGACCCCGAGCGACAAGAAAACTACGTGCCTTATGTGTTGGAAACTTCTATTGGGTTAGACCGATTGTTTTTGGCGGTGTTTTCGCACGCACTTCAAGAAGAAACTTTGGAAGATGGCTCTAGCCGAACAGTGTTGCGTTTGCCTGCCGTAGTGGCGCCTACCAAAGTTGCGGTATTGCCTTTGGTGAAAAAGGATGGATTGCCCGATATTGCCAAGAATGTGGTGAATGAACTGAAGTGGGATATGGCAGTTGCCTATGATGAGAAAGACGCTGTGGGCAGACGCTACAGAAGACAAGATGCGCTGGGAACGCCGTTTTGCATTACGGTTGACCACCAAACCTTGGAGGATAAAACGGTAACGTTACGCCACCGCGATAGCATGGAACAAGAACGCCTAAGCGTAGCCGAAGCCAAAGCAAAAATTGGTAAAGCAGTTGCGTTTCAAACGTGGTTGGCGAACTGTTAAAAGCGCTTCCCTATAGACAAACCAATGCGCCCGTGAGCTTCTGGATGGGAGTAGTTGTCTGTATCTCTGTCGATGAAGTAGCGCCCTACGCCAGCGAATGCCTCAAATGTAAAGCCGTTTCTATTAACCCACTTTTTCCCAAGACCCACACCCATGGAAAATTGAAACTCGTTTTTATCCTTATTTCCGTTACCATACCAATAATCATAAAAATTAACAGAGGAAAAAGAGCTAAACACTTCCACAAATAACCCGCTAGCTCCGTAGTCTTTTCTGTTTAAAAAATAAAAACGGTAATAGGGGATAACGTTAAAGTTTTGATAGGTAGTATCGTCATCCCCAAAATTAGCAAATACCGACACGCCATACCCATTGGTCTGGTTGACAAGCCTTTCGTAACTTAAACCTATAGCAGGGTGTACAATTAAGTCGAGGGCATTAAGCCGAATTTCATTTTTTTCTAAGACCTCTACCTCTTCAAATTGATTCACTATCTCAACTTTGGTAGTTTCTTCTTCTTGGGCGTAAACGCCTAAACCGAGTATACAAATGGAAATTAAAAGAATTCTTTTCATGGTATTAAGATTTAGTTCATGTTAAATATACACAAATTTCGTGCCTTAGTTTGTATTTTAGCTGCTGTGAAAATCATTTCCTATAACGTAAACGGCATTAGGGCCGCACTCAACAAAGGCTTTTTGGAATGGCTGCAAGCCGCATCCCCCGATGTGTTGTGTCTGCAAGAAACCAAAGCCCATCCCGAACAACTTGACCTTAGTGTTTTTGAAGCTGCTGGCTACCCGTACCACTACTGGTTTTCGGCACAGAAAAAAGGGTATAGCTCCGTGGCGGTATTGTGCAAACAAAAGCCCAACCATGTTGCCTACGGTACAGGTATTGATTACATGGATGTTGAGGGGCGTAACCTTCGTGTAGATTTTGATGCCCTTTCGGTGATGAGTTTGTACTTGCCCTCGGGGACTAACCCCGACCGCCTCGCCTATAAGTTTACGTATATGGATGATTTTCAAACCTATATAAACGACCTAAAAAAAGATATTCCGAACATGGTTATTTGTGGCGACTACAACATTTGTCACCAGGCCATTGACATTCACGACCCCGTGCGTAATGCCAAGGTTTCGGGCTTTTTACCCGAGGAACGCGCCTGGCTGGATGGATTTATCCAAAGTGGTTTTGTGGATTCGTTTCGTCATCTCAACAATGAACCCCACCAGTACAGTTGGTGGAGCTATCGCGCCAATGCCCGTGCCAATAACAAAGGCTGGCGCATAGATTACGCTATGGTCTCCGAACCCTTAAAAAATGGCATCGAACGTGCGTTTATACTTCCCCAAGCTGTCCATTCTGACCACTGTCCTGTTGGCGTAACACTTGCGATTTAAATATGAAGTATACGACGATACCACACTCCGATATTCGGGTGAGTAAAATTTGTTTGGGCACCATGACCTGGGGCAACCAAAACACGCAAAACGAAGGCTTTGAACAGATGGATTACGCTCTTGCCGAAGGGGTTAATTTTTTTGATACAGCAGAATTATATCCTGTACCTGCTAATGCCGAAACCTATGCCGATACGGAACGTATTATTGGCAATTGGTTTGAACAACGCAAAAACCGCGACCAAGTGGTACTTGCCACCAAAATTGCCGGACCGGGGGCATACACGGCGCATATACGTACTACAGGCTTTACGCCTGAGAGTATTCGTGAGGCGTTGGAGGGAAGTTTGATGCGTCTAAAAACAGATTATATTGATTTGTATCAACTGCATTGGCCCGAGCGTAACGCCAATTTTTTTGGTAAACGCGATTACTTCCCAGATGCAGACGAGCAATGGCAAGACAATTTTCAGCAGATATTGGAAACGCTTAACGGTTTTATTCAAGAAGGGAAAATCAGGCATATTGGACTATCCAATGAAACCCCTTGGGGTGCCATGAAGTACTTGGCACTTGCCGAACATAAAAACCTACCTCGAATGAAAACCATCCAAAATCCGTATTCCCTACTGAATCGTACTTTTGAGGGTGGAAACGCCGAAGTTTCCCACAGAGAACAGTTAGGGCTGTTGGCGTATTCGCCCATGGCGTTTGGTGTGCTTTCGGGGAAATATCGCGGAGGTAAACTTCCCGAGAACAGCCGGTTAAAACTCTTTCCCAGAATGGCGCGTTACAATAGTGAACAATCGTTAGCTGCCACAGAAGCCTATGCCGGAATCGCTGAAAAGCACAACCTATCTTTGGCGCAATTGTCTTTAGCTTTTGTTACAGACAGGCCTTTTGTAACGTCCAACATCATTGGGGCAACGACCATGCCTCAGCTGAAAGAAAATATCGCCTCGGCAGCCATTACCTTATCCGACGAAATACTTTCGGAGATAGATGCGGTGCATAACTGCATCCCGAATCCGGCACCTTAAAACAAATGCGCTACTAAGTCCTGAATGGTAGCCAAACGAATCACCTCCAAGCCTTTGGGTGCGGAGTTTACTTTTTGTGCCACGACCATACGCTCAAAGCCTAATTTGGCAGCTTCTTGCATCCGTTGCTCCATTTTGGGCACATTGCGCAATTCGCCCGAAAGCCCCACCTCGGCGGCAAACGTATAGCCTTTGGGAATGGCAACATCCAAACTACTGGAAAGGATAGCCACCATAACCGCTAAATCGAGTCCAGGATCGTCTAGGCGAATCCCCCCAGCAAGGTTGAGGAATACATCTTTTGCGCCCAATTGAAAGCCGGCACGCTTTTCCAAAACGGCCAAAAGCATATTTAGGCGTTTGTTATCAAAGCCCGTGCTACTGCGTTGGGGTGTGCCATACACGGCAGAACTTACCAGCGCTTGTACTTCTATCAGCATGGGGCGTATGCCCTCTACGGTAGCGCCAATAGCATGTCCGCTTAGACCTGCACTTTCAGCAGAAATTAGTAAGGCGCTTGGATTGGTAACGGGCAAAAGCCCCTCTTGCGCCATGGTGTAAATACCCAACTCGGCTGTTGTGCCAAAACGGTTTTTGTGTGCACGCAGAATACGGTATACATGATTGCGATCGCCTTCAAAATGCAATACCGTATCTACCATATGTTCCAATACTTTCGGTCCGGCAATGGCACCGTCTTTGGTAATATGTCCAACCAAAAAAACAGGGGTTTGGGTCTGCTTGGCAAACTGCAAAAGCTCGGTGGTACAGGCACGGATTTGTGATACACTTCCTGCGGCGCTATCAATAACATCGGAGTGGAGTGTTTGAATGGAATCAATGATAACCAGCGCGGGGTTTAGGATACCCAAATGATGCAAAAGCGATTGCGTATGCGTTTCTGCCAAGAGGTAGCACTCGCTACTTTCTTCGGTAACGCGCGCGCTCCGCAATTTGATTTGTTGTTCGCTTTCCTCCCCCGAAACATAAACTACTTTTCCGGAAACGGATAGTGCAACTTGCAAAAGAAGCGTAGATTTTCCAATACCCGGTTCGCCCCCCACCAAAACCATAGCCCCGGGAACGATACCACCGCCCAATACGCGGTCTAGCTCAACATCACCCGAAGGCAAACGGGTTAGTGCATCTACAGCAACATCTTGAATACGGACGGGTTTAGCTTTTTGAACAGAAGTACCGTCCTGCCAAGCGGCAGTTGTTTTGGGCTTATCTAAAATTTCTTCTTGGAGTGTATTCCAGCTTTTACATGAACTGCACTGTCCTTGCCATTGCGCATGTTGTGTGCCACAATTG
>JBMYLU010000078.1:0-4728 GCA_049596595.1 Flavobacteriaceae bacterium
AATTGTCCAACACAACGTGCGGTAACTTGCAACGACTGGATATAAGGCACCAAATACTGCACCAACTCTTGAAAAAGTTGCAATTCTAGCGTTGCAATACGCTCCTCGGCACCTAAAATTTTGGTTTCATACGACTTTAATTCCTCGGTAATATAGCGTTCAGCATTTACAAGGGTTTGCTTACGCACCCATTCTTCGGGCACCTTGTCTTTGTGTAAATTCCTTACCTCTATATAATACCCAAACACATTGTTAAACGCAATTTTGAGCGAGGGTATTCCGGTACGTTCGGTTTCGCGTTCTAGCATGGCATCCAGCGTATCACGCCCGCCTTGTGCCAACGCACGCAATTCGTCCAGTTCTTTAGAAACGCCAGCAGCAATGGCAACCCCCTTTCCAAGTTGTGTGGGTGCATCAGCGTCTAGCCATTGGGTTATATGTTGTTGTAAAGATGTACTGTTTTCAATAGGTGCCAATAAAGGAGAAAATGCATCAGTTTTTGCCAACAATTCGACAAGGACTGTGGTTTGTGTAAGCGCGTCTTTTAGTGCGTTTACTTCTCTGGGGTTGATGCGCCCTGTCGCAATTTTCGCCACCAACCGCTCTATGTCGCTCATCTGCTTCAAGCACGAACGGGTTTGCTCGTGCAGCGAACTGTTTTCGGCAAAATGCTGTACTCCGTTTAACCGCTGATTGATGTGTTCCGTATTCGTTAGGGGCGCGGTAATCCATCGGCGCAACAAGCGTCCGCCCATGGCAGTAGCGGTGTGGTCAACTACTTGCAACAACGTAATCGCATCGGGCGCATTGGGGGCAATAAGCTCTAAATTCCGAATCGTAAACTGATCCATCCACACCTGTTGCTGGGGATTGTGGCGTTTGAGTTGCACCAAATGTCCCAATTTGGCATGCTCGGTTTCAAGCAAATAATGCAAAACTACTCCCGAAGCAATCATACCCAACTCAGCATTGTCAAAACCAAAGCCTTTGAGGGTTTTTACGCCAAAATGTTGCATGAGTTTTTCCGAAGCATACTCGGTTTGAAATACCCAATCTTCCAAAACAAAAAACGGCAGCCCCTCGCCCAACAAGCCCGAAAGGGTTTTGCGTTGGGGTTTGGCAACCAACACTTCTTTTACTTCTAGCTGCTGCAACAAGGTGCTGATTTCTGCGGTTGTCCCCTCTGCCCATTGAAATTCTCCAGTAGAAATATCCAAATAAGCAAAGCCCAAAGCATTGTTTTGGAGGTATAGTGCACCTAAAAAATTATTGCTTTTCTCGTCCAAAACACCATCGGTGAGCGTAACACCCGGAGTAACGAGTTCCGTGACACCGCGTTTTACAATTTTCTTGGTGAGTTTAGGGTCTTCAAGCTGATCACAAATGGCAACACGTTGCCCAGCACGCACGAGCTTGGGCAAATAGGTATGTAGCGAATGATGCGGAAAACCTGCTAGTTCAGTTTCACTTGTACTGCCCGCACCTCGCTTGGTAAGTAAAATACCTAGAATTTTAGCCGCTTTCACAGCATCTTGACCGAAGGTCTCGTAAAAATCCCCAACACGAAAAAGCAGTATGGCGTCGGGGTACTTCGCCTTGATTTGATTATACTGCTTCATCAAGGGCGTTTCTTTGGTTGTTTTTTTTGCAGACAAAGCGTGGGTTTAGTTCGTGCTAATTTACCATTTTTAGCCAAACACAATCCGTACCTTTGCCACATGCGAAAATGGACCATGGAGGAGTTAAATCGGTTGGATATAGCCGACTTTAAGACTGCACCCAAATCGAATATTGTGTTGGTACTCGATAACATTCGAAGTCGCAACAATGTTGGGGCTATTTTTCGCACCGCCGATGCCTTTCGCATTGAAGAAATTGTACTTTGCGGGATTACCCCCACCCCTCCACACAAAGACATTCATAAAACTGCACTCGGTGCTACTGAAAGTGTGTCGTGGCGTTATGCCGAATCCGCTGCGGAAGCCGTTCAAGAGTTGTGCGCAGCAGGAGCCCATGGCTATGCTGTAGAGCAAGTGCAAGGAGCCACTTTTTTAGACAAGGTGGAAATCCATCCCAATCAAAAAGCCGTATTGGTGTTGGGTAACGAGGTTCAAGGCGTTTCACAAGAAGTAATTGACGTATGCAACACGGCGGTTGAAATCCCTCAATTGGGCACCAAACACTCGTTAAATGTAGCTACTTCTGCAGGGGTAGTATTGTGGCATTTTTTTATGCAACTGCGTCCAAAAGGACGTTAATATCAGCTAATTTTTAGCCCATTTTTATGTATGGTAATGGGGGTATTATCATCACAACTTTTCAAAAGTACTGCAACTGTTTTTTGCAATACGGGATGAATCTTCTCTGGAGCTATTTCAGCTAATGGCTGCAACACAAATCGCCGGTTTTGCAACTGGGGATGCGGTAGGATAAGGTTTTTGGTTTGTACGATTTCATCGTCATAAAAAAGCAAATCTAAGTCTAGGGTTCTGTTTTTATACCCCTTGGCACTTGAACGTATTCTTCCATATTCTTTTTCAATCTCCAATAGGTTTTGTATGACTTGTTCTGGAAGCAATTGGGTTTCCACTAGAAAACACGCATTTAAAAATGAATTGCCGTCAAAGCCCAGCGCGGGTGTTTCTACTACTGACGAAACCTTTAAAACCTCGCCAATATGCTGCGCAACAGCATCAAGTCCTTGCTGCAAAAACGCAAGTCTGTCGCCTAAATTACTTCCCGTAGAAATACAAATCCGTGCCATGGCGCAAAAATCGGGAAAAGAATTGGGAAACCTTTATCTTTGACACAATACACCTGATGTTATGAGTTTTTTTAAGAATTTGATTAGTTCAGCCCTAGGCACCTTTATTGCCTTGGGGCTTTTGTTTGTTTTTATGCTTGTGTTTATTGCGGGTTCTGTTGCCGTACTTGAAGAAGAAGGCGAGGCAGTGGATGTTGACGACAACACCGTATTGGTATTTGACATGAAGGCGCCCATTCAAGATCGCGCGCCACAAACCTTTTCTTTTGCCGATGCATTGGAATTAGACCCCGAAGCCTACGGACTAAACACCGTACTCCCTGCCATCGAACACGCTGCCGAAGATGACCGTATTTCGGGTATTAGTATCCAAAATATGTATGCGTTAGGTGGTATTTCGAATATGGTAGCCCTGCGTGGTGCGCTCAAAAAATTTAAAGAAAGTGGTAAATTTATTTACGCCTATGGCGACTTTTTTAACCAGGCAGATTACTATTTGGCATCGGTTGCCGATAGTGTTTTTGTGCATCCTGAGGGGCTGGTGAATTTTCGTGGGTTGAGTGCCGAAGTGCTTTATTTCAAATCGGCGCAAGAAAAATCGGGGATTTCCATGGAAGTTATTCGCAATGGCAAATACAAAAGCGCCGTTGAGCCTTTTTTGGATGATACTATGAGTGCTGAAAATAGGGAGCAGATTCAGTCCTACATGAACAGTATTTGGGCAAATTTAGTTGTGGATATTTCTGAAAGCCGCGGACTGTCAAGCAAAGAACTCAATACGCGTGCCGATAAACTTTCGGGGCTTACAGCACAACGTGCCTTAAACGCTGCATTAATTGACGGCATCGCTACAAGAAGGGCTTACGAAGAAAAAATCGAAATAGCGGTCAACGATGATGACGTATCCTTTACCGATTTTACAGACTACATTCGTGTGGCAGGAGGTAGAAAAGGCAAAGGACCAAACCGCATTGCAGTGGTCTATGCACAGGGCGAAATTCAGTACGGCGAAGGCAGTACAGAAATCATCGGGCAAGAAAAAATTATTCGTGCGCTGCGCAAGATTGGAAAAAAGAAAAACATCACAGCGGTGGTACTTCGGGTAAACTCCCCTGGTGGTAGTGCGTTGGCTTCTGAACTTATTTGGGAAGAAATCGAGCATCTGAAAAAGACCAAAAAAGTAGTGGTTTCTATGGGCAATGTAGCTGCTTCGGGAGGCTATTATATTGCTGCAAACGCCGACGAAATTGTAGCAGAACCCACTACCATTACAGGCTCTATTGGAGTTTGGGGCATATTGCCAAACGTTAATCGCCTAGCCAAGCGTTGGGGCATCAACGCCGAGCAAGTTACAACCAACAAACAGGCGTTACAGTATTCCCCTTTTGAGCCACTTGGCAATGCCACACGCGAAGAAGTCAAAGTAGGCATCAATCAAGTGTATCAAACCTTTTTGACTCGAGTTGCCAAGGGGAGAAACATGAGCCAAGCGCAAGTACATGAAATTGCGCAAGGGCGTGTTTGGTCGGGGGCAGAAGCCAAAGAAATTGGACTTGTAGACCATTTAGGCGGATTGGAAACTGCGCTAACCCGCGCGGCTGCGCTAGCCGAAATTGAGGACTACAAAACCATTGCTTATCCTAAGTTTGAAGAAGATTTTGAAAGTATTTTAGAAGAATTATTTAGCGGTCCTTTTGGAAAACTAACAGCGCAATTACCGCCTGAAGTTGGGTTATGGCTTCGCCAAAAAGACATTTTAGAAAATCCTGCAAATCGAATTCAAGCTCGCCTACCCTACACGCTAAATATCAACTAGATGCAAGCAAACGCAGCAGCGCGAAGGCTATACTTGTATTTGGCAGCTTTGTTCATCACCTCGCTGGTGGTGTCTAACCTGATTTTCCAAAAGTTTTTCTTTTGGTATCCGTTTGATTGGGAAGTATTGGGTTTCCCACTTTTTGAGC
>JBMYLU010000079.1:0-4727 GCA_049596595.1 Flavobacteriaceae bacterium
AGTTGGCCCTCGGCTTTCATGCAGGAAACAACTTGTTTCTGTCGTTGTTTTTAACCTCAAACTGGACGGTTTTTCAAACCGATTCCCTATTTGTAGATGTTTCAGAGCCAAAAGTTGCAGTCTATATTTTTGCTCCTCTACTAATTTATACCCTATTGTTTGTGCTGTATTCCCTAAAATATAAGTGGAAAAATTACGCCTCGCAACTGTTGGGGTAATACATCTAAAGGTCACCGCCCAATCATATCTTCAGGCTTTACCCAAGCGTCAAATTCTGCTTCGGTCAGGTAGCCAGTTTCTAGCGCCGCTTCTTTTAGTGTTAGCTTTTTCTCGTGTGCCAGATTGGCAATTTCAGCAGCTTTGTAATAGCCGATTTTGGTATTTAATGCGGTAACCAACATCAGGGAATTGTTTAATAATTCATTGATGGTTTCCAAATTGGGCGTAATGCCTTTAGCACAATTTTTGTCAAAACTTACACAAGCATCACCTAGTAAACGCGCTGACTCCAAAACATTTGCCGCCATTACGGGCTTGTATACATTAAGCTCAAAATGCCCTTGGGAACCTGCAAAAGCCACGGTGGTGTCGTTCCCTATGACTTGTGCGCAAACCATAGTCAATGCCTCACATTGTGTTGGGTTTACTTTTCCGGGCATGATAGAGCTTCCAGGTTCGTTGGCAGGAATGATAAGTTCTCCGATTCCCGAACGAGGACCACTTGCCATCATACGGATATCGTTCCCAATTTTAAATAGCGAAACCGCCAATTGGCGTAATGCGCCATGTGTTTCTACAAGCGCATCGTGAGCGGCTAGGGCTTCAAATTTATTCTCTGCTGATACAAACGGAAGTCCTGTAAATTCAGCAATGTAGGCAGCTACTTTTGTAGCATAGCCTTTAGGTGTGTTAATTCCTGTGCCAACAGCCGTGCCGCCGAGTGCCAATTGTGCCAAATGGGAAAGTGTATTTTCTATGGCTTTGATGCCGTGGTTGAGTTGGGCTACATAGCTAGAAAATTCTTGACCGAGGCTGAGTGGTGTGGCATCCATAAAGTGGGTGCGCCCAATTTTGATAACATTGTCAAAATCGTTGGCTTTTTGTGCAAGGGTATCGCGTAACTGCATCACGCCAGGAAGTGTGGTTTCTACTAAACGTTTATAAGCGGCAATATGCATTCCTGTGGGGAAAGTGTCGTTCGAGGATTGCGATTTGTTTACATCATCGTTGGGGGCTAGGGTGCGTTCGCCTTCGCCAAGGGTCTTGCCCTCAAGCACGTGTGCCCGATTGGCAATCACTTCGTTAACATTCATGTTTGACTGTGTTCCTGAACCGGTTTGCCAGGTTACCAGTGGAAATTGATCGTCTAGTTTTCCCGCAGCGATTTCATCACACACTTTCGCAATAAGGTCTCTTTTGTGGGAATCCAATACACCCAATTCGGCATTGGTGTAGGCAGCTGCTTTTTTGAGCACTGCAAAGCCATACACTACGTCCATCGGCATAGAGGCTGCTGGTCCGATTTTAAAATTGTTTCTTGAACGTTCGGTTTGTGCGCCCCAATATTTATCAGCAGGTACCTGTACAACACCCATGGTGTCTTTTTCTTCCCTAAATTTCATGTTGTAGATTTTATGCAAAAATACAAAAGCATATGCATTTCAGGGGTTGTACCGTAAAGAACCAATATGTACCTTTGTCAAAATTTCAACCATGATTGAATTTGATCAATATCTTGGCTTTTTGGCGTTCTTGACCATCCTTACCATTGGTTTTTGGCTGATGATTTTCCTCATCACTTTTGTGATTCCGTTTTGGCTTACAGGAAATTTGATGCAGTGGTTAAAAGAAAAGCGCCAAAAAGCGAAAAGCTAATTACAACTCAAAACCTTCGTCTCCTCCAAAGTCTTGCCCTCTTCTGCGTTGGCGTTCTTTTTCTTGTCTAAACCTGTAGGTGAAAGTAACTCTATATACGGGTTTTCTTCGCTGATATTCCCCATAAGTATTGATGCTTTCTGTAAATGAATTCCAGCGATAAATTGTGGTATTAAAGACATCTGTAAAGTTAAGATTCAAAGTTGCCTTGTCATTTAAAATATCTTTGTTTATGCCAAGACTAACACCGCCAAATGCTTTTCTGCTTCCAAAAGCGGATTGATTTGGTCCAACAAACCACACATTTATTTGTGTATTTATTTTTCCAGTAAGGCTAAGATTATTTCTAAAATTTCCAGACCAACTTTCATTTGTATTATCAAAAACTTGATTTTCATAACTTCCTCTTTCAATGCTTCTAAACACATTGAAACTAAGGTTTGTTCTCCATTTCGTTGACCATCTGATGGAACTGTTTGCTTCAATACCCAATTGGTCTCTGCGGCCTAAGTTTACAGGAAATCGCTTTATTACAGGGGTGCTTACTCCATTTACCTCTACAAAATCTCCCGATTCTACAGAAATACGGTTTTCTGGTTTTTCGGTTCGTCTAAAATACAGCGAACTGTTAAGGGTGAATTTTTTAAATTGCTTTAAATAGCCGATGTCAAATCCGTTAGAATAACTCGGTTTTAAATACGGATTCCCTTGAAAGAAACTTGTTTCACTCGACCTAGACTGAAAGGGATTTAGACTTCTTGAACGCGGTCTGGATATTCTACGGTTGTAACCGATAGTGATATTCGCGGTTTCAGAAAGCTCAAAACCTAAATTAAGCGTTGGAAAAAAATCGTTAAAAATACTGTTCCCGTCTTCTTTTGTTGTCTTTTGAATAACCGTCATAGCAGTGTGTTCAAACCTGATACCCGATAGCATGGAAAAGCTGCCCCATTTTTTGCCAAATTGGCTGTAGGCAGCGTATACTTTTTGGTTGAAATCAAGAAAATTTGTTAGGTTGCTGTCCACAATCATATTGCCGTTTGCATCTGCAGTTTGCACAATAAACCCAGTATCTTGGTCTTCGTTTGTCGTTCTAAATCCCGCTTCGAATTGCGTATTTTTGTCAATAGGCCAAACGTAATCTACTTGCGCTAAAAATTGCTTTTGATCTTCCTCGGTATTATTTTCTTCAAGCGGGCGTAATCTGTTTTGGGGTAGCAGCTCTTGGGTTTGCAAATCAGCAAATTCATCTTCGATGTTAAATTCTCGCTGGAGGGTGATGTCAAGTTTGTGCCCTTTGTTATTAAACTTGTGCGTGAGCGAAAAGCTAAATTGTTTGTTCAGGTCATAATCTTCTTCAATTTCGGAGCGCAATGATTTTGTTACCGTTGTATTTGCAAGGAAGTGATTTTGGTCATTTGTGGTTTGATCATCACCATCGCGTTGGTTTTGGGTATACGAAAAGGTAAGTTTTGTCTTTTCAGAGGGGTTAAAATCAAAGCCCAAATTAACATTTGTGCCTACTCTTCTTCTATCGAAATGGCGTGTTTCTACAAACTGATCGTATGCAGTAGCTTGTATGTAATTGTTGTCCTGAAACGCACCTCCAATATTTGTGTTATCTCGGTATCCCGAGTTAGTAAAAAAATTAAATTTCCCTCTTTTATAATTCAAACTTGCGTTTGCGCCGTAACTGTCATATTTTCCGGCAGAGACATTAAAAACACCATTCAAACCTTTTAATGTGTTTTTTGCTAAAATGATATTCACAATTCCCGAACTTCCTTCGGCTTGATAGCGCGCTGAAGGCGCAGTTATAACCTCAACACGTTCTATAGATTCTGCAGGTAAATCGGCTAAGGCATCAATTCCGTTAACGCCAACAAGTCCTGAGGGCTTACCGTCTATCAAAACACGAACATTGGTACTGCCACGCAATTCCAAGTTTCCGTCAATATCTAATGACAATGAAGGTATATTTTCTAAAACATCAGATACGTTTGTGCCTTTTACATTGATATTTTGCCCTACATTATACACACGCTTATCTAACCTAATTTCTACGTCAGCGCGCCTCCCCACAATATCTACACCGGCTAACTGATTTTCTTTGGGGGTAAGTTCAAGGCCGCCCAAAACGGTACGTTTCGTCAAATTGGTTTTGGTGAAGACTAAAGTTTCGTAACCTACATAATCCACTTGTATACGTATTGAGGAAGCTTTGCTCTCAACAACAACATTACCGTTTTCATCAGAAACACCTCCACCAACAAGTTCAAGGGTTGAAGCATCTTTTAGTGTAATAGATGCAAAAGGAAGTCTATCTCGAGTGTTTTTATCAACAATGGTTGCAGTCAGTATATAGCTGTCTTGTGCAGTGCAAAAGATTGAGATAATAGTAAATATACAAACATATGTCAGCTTATTCATGCAAATTTTCTTACGAAAATAGGTGTTTTTTATCAACTCAACACATAAGCTTGTTGCTAAGTTAAAATGCCGAAATGCTCTAGCCTTTTTTCGAGGAGTTTAGGTGTTGAAAAATGAATCCCATGGATGCCTGCATTTTTTGCAGCAGTTACATTTTCTTTTTTATCATCTATAAAGACAGCTTTTTCGGCAGTAAGCTTATAGCGGTCTAAGGTAAGTTGATAAATTCGTGGGTCGGGTTTTTTCATTTTTTCTGTACCTGAAACCACAATGCCATCAAACCAAGACAAAAAGTCAAAACGTTCAAGAGCAATAGGAAAGGTTTCGTGGCTCCAGTTGGTGAGTCCAATGATTTTATGGTTTCCCGCACCTTTAATTCTTTTTAATAAATCTACAGTCTCGGTATGCTCAAATCCTAGCAT
>JBMYLU010000080.1:0-1878 GCA_049596595.1 Flavobacteriaceae bacterium
TTGATTAGAGCTGCTCTTCTATGGCAGCAGTATAAACCGCTTTTGGAGATACGCCAACCTTACGATCTACCAATTCTCCATTCTTAAACAGCAATACAGTTGGGATATTTCGAACCCCGTATTTAGCAGCAAACTCTTGGTTGTTATCTACATCGACTTTACCTACAACCGCTTTGCCGTCGTAGTCTTGGCTAAGCTCATCGATAATAGGACCCACCATTCGGCATGGACCACACCATTCTGCCCAAAAATCAACCAAAACAGGCTGATTGGATTGTAAAACAACTTCTTCGAATGTAGCATCTGTAATTTCTAGTGCCATAATTTTTAAATTTTGAGTATTCAAAAATACTGCCTTTTTTCACAATTCAGCACTGCTATTTATCAACTATGCCTATACCAGCATTTTGGTTGTTGATAGTTAATTCAGTTTATACGCAACAGGGTAATCATCTAAGGCGGCTAAAAAGTCTTCGCCTACATGAACCTTTACTTTTCTACTGGTTGTAGTCAATTTTATTTGTTCCTGAGCCTCGTAAAACGTCATGTCCAATTTGTGATCTCCTTTGTGTTTTTTGAACAACTCTTCAAGAAAAACCAGCAATGCTTCATCCATATGTGCTAAATCGAGGCGTAACGTGATTTTTTTAGTATACGCTGCTAAGGTGTCTTGCAACTGCTGAAAAGCCGTAAACTGCAATCGGGGTTCACCTCTTTTACCGGTTTCTCGATTAAGCCAGCCTTCTCTAACAAGAGCCTTAACATGAACAAAGCTGTCGGTTACCAAAAAGTGACGGTACTTAAGGTATTCCTCACCAAAAATTTTAAACTCATACGATTCCTCAAAATCCTCAAGGGTGAATATCGCCCATCCCTTACCATTTTTGGATACACGATGTTGTACCTCTCCCACCATACCACCAAAACTAAGCTCTTTATTTACCAAAGAATCCATGTTGTTAAATACCCCTACTTTGGCGTTACAAAAATGTTTCATGGCTGGTGCAAAATCATCAAGGGGATGTCCAGAAAGATAAATACCCACCACTTCTTTTTCTTGCTTTAGAGCATGTAAAGCACCCCATGGTTCACAGTCTGGAAGTGTGGGGGTTGGAATACTTGCAGCAGCATCAGATCCAAACAAACTCACCTGTGAGGATTGTTCATTTTCTTGATGCTGAGCACCATAGCGCAGCGCCTTTTCAATAAAAGTTACCCCATCGCCATTGTGATGAAAATACTGCGCACGATGTGCCGAAGAAAGCGAATCAAACCCACCGGCTAAAATCAAACTCTCGAACGATTTTTTATTCGCAGCACGCAAATCGATGCGTTGGGTTAAATCAAAAATAGAAGTGTAAAGCTTTTCTTTTCGGTGTTCTACTATGGTTTGTACTGCCGCACGTCCCATTCCCTTAATGGCACCCATGCCAAAGCGAATTGCCCCTTGGTCATTCACCGTAAACTTGTAAAATGACTCGTTTGCATCGGGACCCAATACCGAGATTCCCATTCGGCGACATTCCTCCATAAAAAAGCTCACTTGCTTGATGTCGTTCATGTTATTGGAAAGCACAGCTGCCATATATTCAGCAGGATAATTCGCCTTAAGGTAAGCCGTTTGATACGCCACCCAAGCATAGCAGGTAGAGTGCGATTTGTTAAACGCATAGGAAGCAAAAGCCTCCCAGTCTTTCCAAATTTTCTCGAGTACCTCTCTAGGGTGCCCGCGCTCTTCGCCTCCGTCCAAAAATTGGGGTTTCAATTTTTCCAATAGCGCGAAAATCTTTTTACCCATTGCCTTACGGAGTACATCGGCTTGCCCCTTAGTAAACCCTGCCATGGTAGATCTAAGTATTTCAAATATCTTTCCATCGG
>JBMYLU010000080.1:1888-4705 GCA_049596595.1 Flavobacteriaceae bacterium
CCTGCTCTTGATATACCGTAATGCCATAGGTTTGTTTTAGGTACTGCTCCATGGCGGGCAGGTCATAGGTGATTTCTTCCTGTCCGTTTTTTCGGCGCACAAAACTTGGAATATACTCCAAAGGTCCTGGGCGATACAGGGCATTCATCGCAATCAAATCCTCAAAAACCGTAGGCTTTAATTCACGAAGGTATTTTTGCATTCCCGCACTTTCATACTGGAAGATTCCCACCGTTTCACCTCGCTGAAACAATTCATATGTAGGTACATCATCCAGTGGAAATTCATCGGGATTTAAGTCAATGTTATGGCGGTATTTGACAATTTTAACGGTGTCCTTAATTAGGGTAAGGGTCTTTAGCCCCAGAAAATCCATCTTTAATAAGCCAGCATCTTCCACCACAGCATTGTCAAACTGAGTAACGAACAAATCGGAGTCCTTTGCGGTAGCAATAGGCACAAAATTGGTAATGTCATCGGGAGTGATGATTACCCCACACGCATGCGTTCCCGTATTTCTTAGCGAACCCTCGAGAACTTGCGCCTGTTTTAGGGTTTCCGCCTCAAGGTCATCGCCTTCGGCGATAGCCTTTAATTCGGTAACTCGTGCGTATTCATCTGAACGGAGTTGTTCTTTGAGCGCTTTTTCTTCAAGACCAAAAATCTTCTTTAGCTTCATGTTGGGCACCAGCTTTGCCACCCTGTCTGCGTCACCAAGAGATAAATCCAGCACTCGTGCCGTGTCACGAATCGACGATTTTGCTGCCATGGTACCGTAAGTAATGATTTGCGCCACCTGATTTGCACCGTATTTCTCAATAACATAGTCCATCACTTTTGAACGCCCTTCGTCGTCAAAATCAATATCAATATCGGGCAAACTCACACGATCGGGATTGAGAAAACGCTCAAAAAGCAAATCGTATTTTATAGGGTCTATGTTGGTTATTTTTAGGCAATATGCTACTACCGACCCTGCTGCAGAACCCCGCCCAGGACCTACCGAAACCCCCATGTTTCGAGCAGCAGCAATAAAATCTTGCACAATCAAAAAGTAACCTGGATAGCCCGTATTTTCAATAACACTCAATTCAAAATTGATGCGCTCTTTAATTTCATCATCTATGGTAGCATACCGCTCTTTTGCACCCTCATATGTGAGGTGGCGCAAATAGGCATTTTCGCCCTGCTTGCCACCGTCTTTAGCATCTTCCGCTGAAACAAATTCGGCGGGGATATCAAACTTTGGCAGTAGCACCTCTCGCGCCAAATCAAAGGGTTCAACCTTTTCTATAATTTCCGCAATACTCTCCAACGCCTGAGGCACATCGGCAAAGAGTTCTTGCATTTGTTCGGGACTTTTAAAATAGTACTCTTGGTTGGGTAGCCCATAACGATACCCACGTCCGCGCCCAATAGGAGTAGCTTGTTTTTCACCATCTTTTACACACAATAAAATATCATGTGCATTCGCCTCTTCTTGCTTGAGGTAGTACACCGAATTTGTAGCAACCATCTTGATTTGATGCGTTTCTGAAAATCGAACCAACACAGGGTTGATGCGGTTTTCGTCCTCTTGATTGTGGCGCATGATTTCAATATACAGGTCATCGCCAAATTGGGCTTTCCACCACAAAAGGGCTTCCTCGGCTTGTTTCTCCCCCACATTGAGAAGCTTGGCAGACACCTCGCCGTATACGTTTCCTGTAAGTACAATCAAATCCTCTTTGTACTGTTCAATCAGCGCTCTGTCTACGCGTGGCACATAATAAAAACCTTGGGTATAGGCTAGCGAAGACAACTTGGACAGGTTATGGTAACCCGCTTTATTTTTTGCCAAAAACACCATTTGATAACCGTCATCTCTGCGACTTCGGTCTTGATGATTTTCGCAAACGTTTAGCGTTATCCCCACAATGGGTTTTAGCGGCGGACGAGAATCATCTTCAGCGCGTTGCGCATTAACTTGCTTTACCGATTTCACAAAATGAAATGCACCCATAAGGTTGCCCAAATCGGTAAGTGCTACGGCGGGCATGCTAAGAGCATCTGCAGTTTGTGCCAGTTCCGTTACCTTAACGGTGGACTGCAACACCGAAAATTGGGATAAGGTGTGCAGGTGTGCAAAAGGCACTTTTGAAAGGGGTTGCGTTGGTGGCGTAGCGGTTTTGACTACCGGTACTTCTTGCTTTACAAGCTTTGCCGATGCTGCCTTTAAGTTTTGATGCATCAAGCCTATTAATGGAACTACATCGGGATAGGTTTCCTGAATTTGTGTAACGACTTGTGCGGCATTTTCCAAAGAAGTCCAAGATGTTTTTTGCCGTCTAAGAAGCTCAAAAAACGCCCTTGCGGTAGCTTCAACGTCTGCGGTAGCATTATGCGCTTCTTGAAAACTTTGGTCAAAAAGGTGTTTGTAAAGCTCGGTTAGGGTTGGGAGTTTGAATTTACCTCCTCTTCCGCCAGGGAGTTGACAAAGCAATGCTGAATCTTCTGTACAGGTATCTAGTACAGGTAAAGAAGTGAAAGCGGTGTCGCGTTGCAGTCGATGCAATTCAGCACCCATGATATTCACATCAAAACCTACATTGTGTCCTACCAAATATTGGGTTTGGGAGAGGGCTTCTAAAAACGCATCTAATACTTTGGCTAAAGGCTCCCCTTTTTGTTGTGCTAGTGCAGTACTAATCCCGTGTATTTGTTCCGACTCAAAGGGAATATCAAAACCGTCGGGGCGTACGATAAAATCTTTGTAGTCGATTAATTTTCCATGAGCATCGTGCAACTGCCATGCCACCTGTATACATCTTGGCCAAT
>JBMYLU010000081.1:0-4678 GCA_049596595.1 Flavobacteriaceae bacterium
AGCGCATAGCACGGCAGTAAAATCCAATAGCTGCTTGTAGAAGCTGTTGAAAGGGCATCTGCTTCAGCAACACCCGAGGTGATTAGGTCATATTTGTTTTTGTCCACCAATCTTCCATACAAGGGCGGAATAATGGCTCCCCCCGAAATAGCCATAATAAGCAAAGCCGATGCCGTTTTGGTGAGACTACCCAAGCCTTTGAGCGTTAGCGGCCATACGGCAGGCCAAACCAATGCATTGGCAATTCCTAATGCTGCAACAAAAAACACAGAAGTAGCCCCATTGGTGTTAATGATGCAAAGCGAAAATACGATACCTAATGCAGCACTAATTTTTAAGGCGTTGTCTTGAGAAATGAATTTTGGAATAAGCAACACCCCCAGCGCATAGGCAAACACCATTGCCAACAGCGCATACATGGTAAAAAACTTTGCTTGCGCCACTGGAAATCCCAAAGAAATACCATAGGAAATAATAGTATCGCCGGCAATAACTTCGGCACCCACATAGGCGAATAAGGTAAGTACGCCCAACCACAAATGGGGATAGTTAAAAACGGACTGTTTTGAAATTTGCTTTGATTCCACAGGAGGTTCCACGTGTGGTAGCGGTGCTTTTCTAATAAGCAGCCCCAAAAGCACAAGAACGGCTGTCATAACCAGATAAGGCGTAATAACACTACTTGCCATGGTATCGAGCAAATGGTTTTTTTCTTCAGCGGCAACAACTGCTAGTTGCTGTTGAACTTCTTCAATGCCTGTGAGAAGCAATGTGCCAAAAATAACAGAGCCCAAACCACCCGCAACTTTGTTTGCAATACCCATAATGGCAATGCGCTTGGCAGCACGGTCTATGGGACCCAAAATGGTGATATACGGATTTGATGCCGTCTGCAGCAATGTCATTCCTGTGCCTTGAATAAATATAGCCAACAGAAATATCCAATAGGTTCTTGCCTGTGCGGCCGGAATAAAAACGAGTGCCCCTACCGCCATAATCAAAAGCCCGAGGGACATGCCTTTTCGGTAGCCTGTTTTTTTAAGCACATAGGCTGACGGCAGTGCCATAACAACAAATGAAATATAGGACGCTGAGGCTACCAAATAGGATTGTGCATCGGTAAGCTCATGAATGGTTTTCATAAACGGGATTAGTGCCCCATTTATCCATGTAACAAATCCGAAAATAAAAAATAGTCCAGCGATTATGGCGATAGGAACTATTTGGTTGCGATGAGAAGTTAATGTGTCTTTCAACAGCAAGGAATTTGATAACAGCTCAATTTAGAAGAGCCTAGTCAAATATATTGATATCGACTAAAACATCCCTCCGCCTCCACTTTTTTCGTCATTATCACGCTGTCTTCTAGATTTTGCGCGGTATTTTCCGCTACCAAAACGGTAGTTAAACCCAAGTTGTACGGTACGGCTTTCCCAGTTAAATTCCCCTTCAGACGGAAAGGGCTTACGCGCACCAAAGCGAAATCTCATGGTATCAAACACATCGTTAAAACCAAAATTAAGCGTTCCTTTTCCTTTGAGTACGCTTAGACGTGCGCCCAAATTCATAAAATACATGGGAAGCATATCAAATTGTAGGTTTTTGTTTTTGCCTCGATAAAACATAAAGGCGGTAAACGTCAGTTTTTTACTAGCACTAAAACTGTTATACATCCTAAAGTTCCACGCAACGTTATCTACGACATTACTATCCCTTGTGATATCTTTTACAGTAGCCTGCTCTAGCGGAACACTAACGTATTCTGCAATGCCCTCTTGGGTTTGCGAAAACAAGTCAAAACTTGTATTAAACGACCACCATTTGGTAGGTCTGTAATTCGAGGAAAGTTCTACACCGTAGGCGGAGGTATCATCAAAATTGTCGTGGGTTAAAATCACTTTCCCAGATTTTACATCACTTCTGTCTACGTACAGAGCTCGGTTAATTTCGTCCGAAATGGCACGGTAGAACACGCCACCCGTAATCGTTCCATTTTTAAGTCGTCGGGTGTAATTTGCTTCTATGGAATTGGTGAACTGCGGAAGCAATTCTTGGTTACCGTAAGAAGAAACCAAAGGCGTTGACCATTCTTTTATGGGATTTACTTGTCCTATTCCCGGGCGGTCAATACGGCGGCTGTAACTTAATTGATATGAATTTTTTTCACTTGGCGTATAGGTTACAAACATGGAAGGGTAAAGCTGTGTATAGGTGTTTGAAAATGGATTTCGAACCGTATTTTTTGTATTCCCCGAAGTAAGGGTTTCTTCTGCCACAGCAGTAACTTCAACAGATTCCGCTCTAACTCCTAGCTGGTATGTCCACTTGTCGAGTTTCTTCCCGTAAGTGGCATATAAGGAGTAAATATCACGCGTATAATCAAATTCGGTGTCGGGTGCCGGACCAAAAACACCTTGACTGTTTATGGACTCTCCCGTGGAGGAAAACGAAATCAGAGAATTAAAAAGTCGTGCCTCGGCACCCAATTCCAACTTACTATTCTCGGTTAATGGGTTCACATAGTCTAAATTGACAGTCGTTCGTTTTCTGTCCGTGTTGTTTTTATCATCGTAATCTCTTGTCGAATTCCTTGGAAATCGGAATGAAACGGGGTTATCATCGTCAAAAATATTATGGTCTACTTCCAGCTCAATGTTACTTCCCTCTTTTGGAAAGTCATGCTTAAAATTAAAGTTGTATTGCGCAGCATGATTTTCGCCATTGGCATCAAAAATTTGATGGTCATTCAGCAGCGTATTTTTCTCATAAACAGTTCGCGTAGAGCCAAGAGTACCTCCTTTTGCAGGATTCTGACTGGTAAAAACCGATAAGGTGTTTTTATCGTTCAAATACACATCGAGACCTACCTTAATGATATACGATTCGCGGTCATCGACAAATTTGAAGAACTGTTCCGAAAAATCTTGCGCCCGTTCAATATGCCCGTGATTGGCGTTTTTTGAAATGTTGTTGCTGTAATTTCCGTATATATTAAATTTTCCCGTACGGTAATTCAAGTTCAGTCCGCTGTTAAATTTCGGGTTAATTTCTTTGCTCCAGTTTGCATTTACAGCACCGTTAAATCCAACAAGTTGGTTTTTGTGAAGCACGATATTGATGATACCACTCATGCCCTCGGGGTTGTATTTTGCGGAGGGGTTGGTAATAAGCTCCACCGCCTTTATTGCCGAAGACGGGATTTGTTTTAGTAATTGCGCTGCAGGGATATTAGAGAGTTTTCCATCTACCATAACAGGAACATTTTCATTGCCCCTAAGGCTGATAGCACCACTTTGTGGGTCTACGCTCACCGAAGGAATCCCCACCATAAGCTCTGAGGCTGTTCCTACAGCCGCCAAATCCTTGCCAATGGTAATTACTTTGCGGTCTACCTTTTGCTGAATGGTAGACACTTCGCCAATAACCTCTACGTCGTCGAGTTGCGTTGCCGACTCGGTAAGTAAAATTTGCCCAACATCAATGGAATAATTTTCTTTTCCAACAGTTACGGATTGCTCCACTTTTTCATACCCAATAAACTGAATGCCTAGCATGTGCGTGCCTTCTGGGATTTTATCCAATTTAAAAGAGCCCTTTTCATCGGTTATGGCTCCTGTAATGGTTTTGCCGTTTGCATCGGTAAGTACTATACTCACATAAGGTAAAGGCTGGTTTAGGGTAGCGTCAAAAACAACACCGAAAATCGTACCGGTTTTGGTGTTTGCAAAGGAAAAAGTCGAAACAAATAAAAAGAGGAGTAAGGTCGCAAAATAGGGTCTCATAACATTTGGTTTTGTCAAGTCTAAGACTTGGGATTATAGTGCTATAACGAACAAAATAAAAATTTGTTACAAAGAAGCTAAAGGGACTAAAAGAACCATAGTTTGATTGCCATGGTAATTACCATAACCATCATAACTTTTGTAATAATCCCCTCCCCTTTTTTGACCGAATAACGAGAGGCAAAATACGCCCCTGCTGCATTGCCTGAGGCCAAGGCAATACCGTATTTCCATTCGATATTTCCACTAAGCGCAAAGGTAGCCAGCGCTCCTGTAGTGTAGATTAGGGCAACCGAAACTTTTGTAGCATTAACACGTACCAAATCCATACGGTTTACGTAATTGAGAAAAAGCATCATGATAAAGCCAATCCCAGCGTTGATAAAACCGCCGTAGATTCCAATAAAAAAGAATGCCACCATAGACCAGACTAGAGTTTTTCCTGAAGTTTTTGGCACGAGTTGTTCGGTAGTATAGTGGGGTTTAAACACCATAAGCATCACAACGACAATCATAATCACAGCAAGGATTTTATTGAACAAAAGACCGTCAATATCAACGGCGATGCGCGCCCCGATAAGGGCACCCAATAGTGCTGTAATCCCCAAATATAAACTCAACGGAAAGGAGTTGATTTTCTTGCTTCGAAAGCCTAAGATTGCCGAAGTGGTTGCTACTAAAATGGCAATGCGGTTGGTGCCATTTGCTGTTGCCGATGGCAAACCCAAAAAAATGAGTAGCGGCAGTGTAAGCAAAGAGCCTCCGCCAGCCATGGTATTTATAAAACCTGCAAAAACTCCAGCGACGATTAAAAGTAAGATGTCGTATGGAAAATCCATAGGAACAAAAGTAGCTAAAACGCAGTGCTAAAAATCGTTTTTAGAACCAAAAAAAGG
>JBMYLU010000082.1:0-4599 GCA_049596595.1 Flavobacteriaceae bacterium
TGAAGAACTGGCACGATGATTCGGTTACGCTATCGGACGAATGCCCGTGGTTGGAAGACAGCAACGACGCTATGTTGGTTGCTGACAAACTCGGAATTCCCTTTCAAACCATAGACCTGAGCGAGCAGTACAAAGCTCGAATTGTCGATTATATGTTTACAGAATATCAGCGTGGGCGCACGCCAAACCCCGACGTGCTGTGCAATCGAGAAATAAAATTCGATGTGTTTTTGGATATCGCACTTTCCTTGGGTGCAGATTTTGTTGCTACCGGGCACTATTGCCAAAAAGATACAATTGCTAAGCCTGCCGTGGATACTGAGCTTGCCGTGGATGTTGAGCTTGCCGAAGCACCCACTTACCGCCTACTTGCCGGCGCAGACGCCAACAAAGACCAATCCTATTTTTTGTGTCAGTTAAGTCAAGCGCAGTTGGCAAAAACCCTATTTCCTATTGGCGAATTGCAAAAAAGTGAAGTGCGCAAAATTGCCGCAGCGCAAGGGCTTATTACCGCTGAAAAACGCGATTCCCAAGGGCTGTGTTTTATTGGTAAAGTCAGTCTCCCTGATTTTTTACAGCAAAAATTGGCAGTGAAAAAGGGAGCAATTATTCAAGTACCCGATACCCACCCTATGTATGCCCAAACCCGCGAAGAAACCCCGGAGGGTTTGGCAAAAAAATACCCCTATACCCAAACAGACGGCAAAGCAGTGGGTACGCACAATGGCGCCCATTTTTTTACAGTTGGGCAGCGTAAAGGACTAGCTGTGGGCGGAACGGTTGAGCCGCTATTTGTATTGGCAACTGATGTGGAAACGAATACCATCTATGTAGGGGAGGGGAAAAACCACCCAGGGTTATACCGTCGTGCGCTATGGATAGCACAAGAAGATGTACATTGGATACGCCCCGATTTAGCCACCAAAAATCCCATGCAAGTATTGGCGCGCATTCGTTACCGTCAACCGTTGGCAAAAGCGACATTGCATCCTGCCGAAAAAGGTATTTTTTTGGTGTTTGATGTGCCGCAATCTGCTATTGCTGCTGGGCAGTTTGCTGCATGGTATTTGGACAATGAATGTATTGGATCGGGGGTTATTGGGTAATTAAAATTTAAGCCCAACGCCAAGTTGTACTCCCACATCGTACCCGTACAGTTTTGACGTAAGCACCTCTTCGTAAATACCTGCTTTAAGTACTACCGCCCATTTGGTGGTAGGAACAAAAAGAATGCCCTGAAACGAACTTAGTCCCACAAAGAAACGGTCGTATTGTTTGCCAGTCAGTTCTGTAAGGTTTTCACTGCCGAGAATAACGCCAGCGTCTATGTTGAGGTAAAGCTTGTCGGTTAGCGTTTTGAGTCCACCAACTCCAATGGTAGCATGCCCCATGGTGGCTTGTCGGAAATTGGATTTTTGAAATTCTTCATCTCGAATGTTTGAAAATTGAATGCTTACGCGCCATGGAAGTAGCCAATCGCCCCACCAGTTATTGGTGTTTTGTAAGTATTCGTAATACATCCCCGAGGTGTTGATGCCCTCGGCTCTAGAAACCAGTACCATATTCCGCCAGTCTTGGGTGTTTGATGAACTGCCATATTGGGCTGTAACCGCCCAAGTGCTTAGTACTAAAAGTGTAGTAAAAAGGGTTGTTTTCATGGGTGGAATTTAAAAGAAGAAAGAAAAACCAGCATTTAGTCCAAAGGCATTTTGCCTGCCTCTGACGTCATCATTAATTTTAGAAGAAATGCCGCCATATCCCAATTCTAGGTCAATGCTTATCCTATCAGTTAGAAAAACTCCTGCCCCAGCACCTATGCTGTAACAAAATAGTGTAGAAGTTGATTCATAGTTATATTCGGGAGATGATGCGATATAGTTGTCTTTATAACTACCAATGCCCCCACTTACATGCACAAGAGGTCTAACTTTTTTGGTGCCAAAATAATAACGTACAAATGGTGAAAAAGCGATAGTTGATTCCCTTAACTCAACATTGTAATCGTAATCTTTGGTATTGGAAAACGATACACTTAGTTCAGCTCCTAAGGCAAGATTGTCTTTAATAAAATATCCCGCATGGGGAGTAAGTGAAAAATGCGTAATCCGTTCGCTCAATGTAGTTACTTTATCTCGGACACGAGAATGTTCAATAACACCAGTATTAAGTAATGTACTAGCGCCAACAAGGAACTTGCCTTTTTCCGTTTGGGCAAAGGCGCTGTAAGCAAATAGCGTCAAAAGCAAAAGGGCATAGCGTAAAGATGTTTTCATAGATAGGAACTTTAAACTCTAAAGCTCCCGAATCATACGGTTGAATTGTGTAAATATGCTTCAAATGACGTTGAACGCGCCTAAAATCACGGTAAAATTGGATAAAAAGCAGGTTATGACCTTAAAAAAGAGTGTAAGAAAAAAACTACAAACTACGCTTCTACCGTATCAAATTCCATCACCACTTGGTTTTGGATAAGGTCGGTAAAGGTTTCTGCTTTACGTATAAGGTGTGCCTTGCCTTCGTGCCAAAGCACTTCGGCAGGGCGGTAGCGTGAGTTATAGTTGCTTGCCATGGTAAAACAGTAAGCTCCGGCATTGTGAAAACATAGCACATCGCCTTCACTGATTTCGGCAATTTTGCGGTTGTTGGCAAAGGTGTCGGTTTCACAAATATACCCCACAACAGAGTAAAAACGCTCGCGTCCCTCGGGGTTAGAAATGTTTTCAATGCGGTGTTGTGCCCCGTAAAGCATCGGGCGTATCAGGTGGTTAAACCCACTGTTTACTTGTGCAAAAACGGTGGAGGTGGTTTGCTTTACCGAATTTACTTGCGTTAGAAAATACCCCGCCTGACTTACTAAAAACTTTCCGGGTTCAAAGGCTAAAACTAGTTCCTTGCCATACTCGGCGCAAAACGTATTAAAGCGTTCGCTGAGTTTTTCGCCCAGTTCTTCAATGTTGGTTTCGTTGTCTCCGGGCTTGTAAGGCACTTTAAATCCGCTACCAAAATCCAAAAATTCCAAGTCCTTAAATGCACGTGCGGTGTCAAACAAAATTTCGGCTGCATGCAAAAACACATCAATATCCAAAATATCGCTCCCCGTGTGCATGTGTACGCCATTAATGTGCATACCCGTATTTTCTACAATGCGTAACACGTGAGGCAGTTGGTGTATGCTAATCCCAAATTTGGAGTCAATGTGTCCAACGGAAATATTGGCGTTACCTCCCGCCATAATGTGCGGATTGATGCGAATACAAACGGGTACGCTTGGGTGTGCGGTGCCAAATTGTTCCAACACGTCAAGGTTGTCAATGTTGATTTGTACGCCCAATTGCGCCACTTCTTCAATCTCAGAAAGTGAAACCCCGTTGGGGGTGTAAATAATGTCTTTTGGAGCAACGCCCGCTGCAAGCCCTAGTTGCACTTCTTGTGCAGAAACCGTATCGAGTCCTGCGCCCAACTGGTGCATCCATTTGAGTACGCTCAGGTTTGAAAGTGCCTTTACGGCATAGTTTATGCGCAGTTGAGGCACGGCACTAAACGCACTGGTGAGTCGGGTGTATTGCTGCGCCATTATTTGGGCGTCATACACATAGATTGGGCTTCCGAACTCCTCGCAAATCTGTACTAAATCACGATGCTGCATGGCAATAATTTTGCGCAAATGTAGGTTTTTGAATGCTTAGAGCCCCCAAAGAATTTAAAATATATTAAAAATAAAACATAATGTTACAAATATAACAATTATCTTTTTCTGTTTTGTGTTCAGAAGCCCAATTGATTGCCTATTTTTGCGCTCATAAACCAATACAATGAACGTACACGAATACCAAGGAAAAGAGATTTTAGCACAATTTGGCGTAGGCATTCAACGGGGTATTGTAGCCACAACTCCTACCGAGGCAGTAACTGCCGCCAAGCAACTCACCGAAGAAACCGGGACAGGTTGGCATGTGATTAAAGCACAAGTGCACGCTGGTGGTCGCGGAAAAGGCGGTGGGGTGAAACTTGCCAAATCACTTGAGGAAGTGGAACAAATTTCTGATGCTATTATTGGGATGCAGTTGGTAACACCGCAAACTACTGCCGAAGGTAAAAAAGTGCATCAAGTTTTAGTTGCTGAAGATGTGTATTATCCGGGCGATTCGGAGCCTAAAGAATTTTATATTTCGGTATTACTTAACCGAGCCACAGGACGCAACATGATTATGTACTCTACTGAGGGCGGTATGGATATTGAAACGGTAGCCGAGCAAACGCCAGAGCTTATTTTTACTGAGGAAATTGACCCAACTGTTGGGTTGTTGCCTTTTCAGGCGCGCAAGGTTGCGTTTAACCTTGGGCTTTCGGGTACTGCGTTTAAGGGAATGGTCAAGTTTGTAGCTGCTTTGTACAACGCCTATGTGGGTGCTGATGCCGCTTTGTTTGAAATCAATCCTGTGCTCAAAACGTCGGATGATAAAATCATTGCGGTAGATGCTAAAGTAACCTTAGACGATAACGCTTTGTTCCGTCATCCAGATTTTGCTGCCATGCGTGATGTACGTGAAGAAAACCCAACCGATGTTGCTGCGCGCGAAGTAGGGCTAAACTATGTAG
>JBMYLU010000083.1:0-4508 GCA_049596595.1 Flavobacteriaceae bacterium
ACTTTTCCACTATGAGTCAATATGACATTATTGTTTTGGGAAGTGGTCCTGGGGGTTATGTTACCGCCATTCGCGCTTCTCAACTAGGATTTAAAACTGCTATTATCGAGAAAGAAAGCCTTGGGGGTGTTTGCCTTAACTGGGGTTGTATTCCGACTAAAGCCTTGATTAAATCGGCGCAAGTATTTGAATATCTGCAACACGCCGAAGATTACGGGCTTACTGTAAAAGAATACGATAAAGATTTTAATGCCGTGGTAAATCGCAGTCGCTCGGTTGCCGAAACCATGAGTAAAGGGGTGCAGTTTTTGATGAAAAAAAATAAAATTGATGTGATTTCAGGTTATGGATCATTACTCCCCGGAAAAAAAGTTCATGTAAAGGCCGAGGACGGCAGTGAGCAAGAACTGTCTGCGCAACATATTATTGTAGCCACGGGAGCGCGTTCACGGGAATTACCTAGTCTACCGCAAGACGGTAAAAAGGTTATTGGATACCGCCAAGCAATGACGCTTGAAAAACAACCCAAAAAATTGATTGTAGTTGGCTCTGGAGCAATTGGAGTAGAATTTGCTTATTTCTACAATGCCATGGGGACTGAAGTTACGCTTATTGAATATATGCCACGCATAGTCCCAGTTGAGGACGAAGAGGTTTCTAAACAAATGGAGCGTTCGTTTAAAAAAGCGGGAATCAACGTGATGACTGGTGCTGAAGTTACTGCTGTGGACACTTCAGGAAAAGGGGTTAAGGCTACAGTGAAAACCAAAAAGGGTGAAGAAGAAATTACTGCTGATGTGGTACTTTCTGCTGTGGGCATCAAAACGAATATTGAAAATATCGGTCTTGAAGAAGTGGGTATTGCCACAGACAGGGATAAAATTTTGGTAAATGATTTTTATCAAACCAATATTCCGGGCTACTACGCTATTGGCGATGTAACCGCAGGACAAGCCCTAGCACACGTAGCCTCAGCTGAAGGAATTTTATGTGTAGAAAAAATTGCGGGGCAGCACGTTGAAGCCCTTGATTATGGAAATATCCCTGGGTGCACCTACAGCAGTCCCGAGATTGCTTCTGTGGGTCTTACTGAAGCACAAGCAAAAGAAAAAGGCTACGAAATTAAAGTGGGGAAATTCCCGTTTTCGGCGTCTGGAAAAGCGCAAGCTGGCGGCACTACCGACGGATTTATTAAGGTAATTTTTGATGCCAAATACGGCGAATGGCTAGGTTGCCATATGATTGGTGCTGGCGTTACCGATATGATTGCAGAGGCGGTTCTTGGACGTAAATTGGAAACCACAGGTCACGAAGTTTTGAAGGCAGTGCATCCTCACCCGACCATGAGCGAAGCCATGATGGAAGCCGTTGCAGATGCCTATGGCGAAGTGATTCACCTTTGATATTTACACGATGTAAAACGAAAAGCGGCCTATCGGCTGCTTTTTTTTGTACATTTATACATTATTAACCCCAAATTATATCAACATGAACTGTACTGTTTCCAGGCTAAATCAATTGATTGAAATTGGTGAGGCTTATTTATCCAAAACACATCGCCAGCAACTGGCAGCAAAACCCAAACCCACACAATGGTCAAAAAAAGAGATTTTAGGCCATCTTATTGACTCTGCACGCTATAACCTTAGACGATTTACCGAGATTCACATTAAGCCAAAACCGTATCAAATAATTGATTATGGGCAAGATGAATTGGTTATTGTGAATGATTACCAACGTGCCGAGCCTAAAGATTTAGTCATGCTTTGGGTGGGGCTAAACAGGCAAATTATTCATGTCATCCGAGAGCTAAACGAAAAAACTGTACAAGTTCAAGCAAAATTACCCAATCAAAAAACGACAAGTTTGCTTTTTCTAATCAATGATTACTTGGAACATTTAGAACACCACGTAAAGCAAATTGTTGAACCATAATCACTAATTTGCAGTTTTTATTGGTGTAACTAAACACTCATGGCAAAACACATTTTAATTACAGGCGTATCTAGCGGTATTGGACGCGATGCATTGCGATTATTGCACAGCAAAGGCTATCATATTTTTGGTAGTGTCCGCAAAACAGCCGACGCTCAAAAGTTAACTCAGGAATATCCCGAGCGCTTTACAGCACTTATTTTTGATGTTCAAGATCACGATGCTGTTGTTAATGCTTCAAAAATTGTTTATAGCACTTGTGATAAATTGCATGGACTTATTAATAATGCGGGGGTTGCAGTGCCGGGACCACTGCAATATATGTCCGAAGAAGATTTCGAACGCCAATTAGACATCAACGTTAAAGCTGTAAGACGTATTACAAACGTGTTTTTACCCCTTTTAGGTGCTAGACCAAACTTTAACGATACACCTGGGCGCATTATAAATATCAGTTCTGTTGCAGGATTGTTTAATTCGCCCTTTAACGGCGCATATGCTATTTCAAAACATGCTTTGGAAAGTATGACAGACATTTACCGCAGAGAGCTTCGTAGGTATGGAATAAAAGTCATTGCGATTGAGCCGGGACCTATCAAAACGGATATCTGGCAAAAAAATATGAACAGCATGGAAAAGTATGCCAATACAGATTATTTTGATGTCTTAAAAAAAGCGGATACCATGATTGAAAATGCTGAAAAATCGGCATTACCTGTGGCACGTATTTCCAATCTTATTTTAAAATGCTTGGTGAAAAAGAGTCCAAAAACACGCTATATCGTGCATCGAAACCAATTGGCTTTTAAATTATTAGCGTATTATTTACCTGATAAACTTGTAGATTGGTTCATTCACAAAACCCTAACGAGCGGAAATAGGCATCGACCCATATAATTGTTATGTGTTAAGAAAACTCTCTACTGCAAGCCGATACACGTCAAGACCAAAGCCAAGAATAAGCCCTCTAGCATTTGGAGTAATAAATGAAGTATGACGAAAATCCTCTCGGGAAAAAGTATTGGATATATGCACCTCTACAACAGGCGTTTCTATTGCTTTTATGGCATCGCCAATACCCACAGAAGTATGTGTATAGGCACCTGCATTTAGGATAATCCCCTCGGCGGAAAACCCATGTGCGTGAAGGGCGTCTATCAATTCGCCTTCAATGTTAGATTGCAAATAGGTAAAATTGCAATCTGGATACTGTTCTTTAAGCGTTTCCAAATAGGCGTCAAAACCCTGTGCGCCATATATTTCAGGTTCGCGTTTTCCCAACAAATTAAGGTTTGGTCCGTTGATGATGGTAATGTCCATGCTAAAATTTGTTCAAAACTAAGAAACTCTATGCAATCAATATGTATTTTTGGGTATGGATTGGGCAAAAGCAATGGAAACATACACGTTTTATTTACGCTTAGAGCAAGGCCTTGCTGACAATACTATTAAAGGATATCTATTTGATATAAAACGCTTGAAAAAGTTTTGTCATAATCTAGTAACCGATAACACTCCTCTTAAAATATCTTCAGAAAGTATAAGAGATTTTGTCTATCAACTCTCCAAAGAAGTGCAGCCCCAAACACAATCTCGAATGATATCTGGCATTAAAGGTTTTTTTCTTTACCTACAACTTGAAGGATACAGAGATGACAATCCAACCCAATTGCTAGAGTCGCCAAAACTTCGTAAAACCTTTCCAGATACTTTGGCAACAAAAGAAGTTGACGCGCTAATTTCGGGGATTAAAAACACCAAATTCGCCTTTAGAAATCGCTGCATGCTCGAAATGCTCTACAGTTGCGGGTTACGAGTTAGTGAGCTCACAAAACTCAATATATCGGATTTGTTTTTTGAAAAAGGACTTATTCGAGTTTTTGGAAAAGGAGACAAACTTCGGTGGGTTCCCATCGCCAATAATACCCAAAAACTAATTGACGAATATTTGAAAAATCGATTAAAAGAAAACACTGCAAAAGGACATGAAGACAGATTGTTTTTAAATAACAGGGGAAAAGAAATTACCCGTGTAATGGTATTTACCATTGTTAAAAATGCAGCGCTTCATGCAAACATTAACAAACGTATTAGTCCTCATACACTTAGACACTCATTTGCCACTCATTTGGTAGAAAACGGTGCCGACATACAACTTGTCCAGCATATGATGGGGCATGCGAGTATTACCACAACAGGAATAAAAACAAAGACATAAAAAAGCGATGTATACGAAAAAAGACCGCTAAAGTAAAAGCTCAGAAAAACACTCAAAGGAACCGTATATGCCATTAAGTATTTTAGGTCTTTCATGTTCTAAAATTAATAAAATATTCTATTTGATAAGATTCAGCAATTTTTAAAATTTTTCTTATAGCTCGTATGCCAATAGCAATCAGCAATCCATTTTGGCAAAACTGCTGTTTTTCTGTTGTGACCTAGGGAGGATTACGTTGTGATCCCCCAAAGCTCCGCTTTGAAAATAGTCCAAACAAACACACGGATTACGTTGTGATCCTCACAAAGCTCCGCTTTGAAAATAGTCCAAACAAAAAAACGCTCAAGCAAGCTTG
>JBMYLU010000084.1:0-4438 GCA_049596595.1 Flavobacteriaceae bacterium
CAAGTACAACAGCACCGGTTTCGTTGGCAGCTACCTCAAAAGCTTCGGGCAATAAGGCTTGTGTGCCTTGCACCAAAACCTCGTCCAAATCAGCATAGCCCTCTTTGTTCATTTTCACATTAAGTGGGAAATATTGTGGAGGCGGAAGCAATCCATCGGTTACTTCTTTAATAAATTCATCTTTGGTCATATCGGCACGAAGGGCATAGTTCATTTTTTTCTGATTGCCCAGCGAATCTACAGTCTCTTTCATCATGTTTTTACCACAAGCCGAGCCTGCCCCGTGAGCCGGATATACAATCACATCATCTGCCAAAGGCATGATTTTATTTCGTAAACTTTCGTAAAGCGTTCCCGCGAGTTCTTCTTGGGTCATATGCGCCGCTTTTTGTGCCAAATCGGGCCGACCAACATCGCCCAAAAACAAGGTGTCTCCAGTAAAAATGGCATAATCTTTACCGTTTTTGTCACGAAGTAAATAGGTGGTGCTTTCCATGGTGTGTCCAGGAGTATGAAGTACCACAATGGTAGCCTCCCCAAGAGGAAACTCTTGACCATCGGTAGCTATGGTCGCTTCAAAAGCTGGGTTGGCGTTAGGACCAAAAATGATGGGCGCTTGAGTTTCTTTGGCAAGCGTAAGGTGTCCACTAACAAAATCGGCATGAAAATGGGTTTCAAAAATGTATTTGATTTTAGCGCCATCACGTTTTGCTCTTTTGTGGTAGGGCGCAGTTTCTCGAAGTGGATCTATGATGGCAACTTCACCCTTACTTTCTATGTAGTAAGCTCCTTGTGCCAAACAGCCCGTATACAGTTGCTCTACTTTCATATCACATATATTATAGACTCAAAAATACAGTTTAAATTCTTAATTGTTTTCTCGCTGTGTTTGCAACGAAATCTTTTCTTGCAGATCACTTTTTGGTTTGTTAGACGTAGCAAATTCGTAAGCTTCTATAGTGGTCACAAAGAAGTTGTCTTTTCCAATGCTGTCAATAAGCTTTGATTTTTTGATGATGTCTCGAGTTGGGCCAATCACTTCTGAAAACAGCACTGAAATTCCCTTTTGCTGAAGCTCCGAAATTAAATTTTGAAGCATAAAAACGGCACTACTATCAATATAATTAATGGGATCAGATTTGATAATAATCGTTTTAGGAGGGATTTCGTGCGTTTCCATTGCGTCCAAAATAGCTGCTTTAAAATAATCTTTATTGCCAAAGTACAATTGCGCATCAAAGCGTATGATGAGCACCGAAGGATTTCGCTCTACATCGTCTTGAAATCGGTCTATATTTTTGAAATAGGAAGTCCCTTTGATTCTTCCTAAAATGGCGACATGTGGTTTTGAGGTTCTGTACACCATAAGCAAAAGGGCAATCAAGGTGCCGTACAAAATCCCCTCGGTTATGCCCACAAATAAGGTGAGTAAAAAGCTTATGATAAGCAATACAAATTCGTCCTTACGGGTCTTAAAAAGTTGCTTGGGGTATTTCACATCAATAAGCCCAAAAACAGCCACCAAAATGATGGCTGCCAGAACGGTATTTGGCAAATAATAGAACAAAGGAGTTAGAAACAAAAGCGTCCCTCCAACTAAGCCCGCACTTACTAGGTTAGCAAGTCCGGTTTTTGCCCCGCTTAAATCATTTATTGCCGTTCGCGTAAAGCTACCGGTGCTGGGGTAAGATTTAAAAAATGCCCCAATTACATTTGCGGCTCCTAATGCCAAAAGCTCTTGGTTGGCTTTGACTTCGTGTCCGTGTTTTGTTTCCATGGCTTTTGCCACCGACATGGCTTCCATAAACGCAATAAGCGCTAATGTTAAGGCTATGGGAAAGAGTTCTTTTAATGTTAAAAAGCTAATGGCAGGAACCTCAAAAGAGGGCAATCCTGTGGGGATTTCAGCAACTATTGCAACACCTTTTGTATGAAGCTTGAAGAAAAATACTGCCAGGGAGCTCAACACAACCACAACTAAAGCAGCAGGAATACGCTTGCTAATCCTTCTGAGGACAATCATTATAAGAATAGCAATTGCTCCTACAACGAGGGCACTAAGATTTGTTTGATCTATTTTAGAAATGATCCGCGAAAGGATTATATGAAGGGTACTGCTTCTTTCCACATCAACTCCAATAAAAGGACTAAGTTGACTTGACCCAATAATAAGTGCAGCTGCTGAGGTAAAACCACTAATAACGGGTTTGGAGAGAAAATGAACCAAAAACCCCATTTTCAGCACACCAAGTAACAACTGTATTACTCCAACAAATAATGCCAACACCAATGCCATGGCAATATATTCATCTACACCTGATAGCGAAAGTGCACCCAATCCCGCAGCCACCAAGAGAGAGTCCATAGCCACAGGCCCAACATTTAGTTGTGGCGAAGTTCCCATAAGCGCATAAACAAGTTGTGGCATAAGGGCTGCATAAAGCCCATAAACTGGAGGTAAACCGGCAATCATGGCATATGCCATACTTTGCGGAATAAGCATTATACCAATGGTAAGCCCTGCAGTAATATCTCCTGCCAAAAACTCTTTTTTGTAGTTAGGCAGCCAAAAAAGTATAGGAAATAGGCGCTTTATCATTCTGTACAAAAATACCATATATTAAAAAAAGAGACTTCCCCGTTATTTTTAGCAACGTCTTAGGTTGATTTCATTACTTTTGCCGCTTAAATTTTTGGCAGTGAGAGCATTTAAATTTATTGATTCTACCAATGGAGGGAGTGTAAAAAATGATATACTTTCAGGATTAACCGTTGCCTTGGCACTTGTTCCCGAAGCGGTAGCTTTTGCTTTTGTTGCAGGAGTTTCGCCCATAGTGGGGCTTTACGGCGCATTTATGATGGGACTTATTACGTCAGTTTTTGGAGGTCGCCCAGGGATGATTTCTGGAGCAACTGGCGCCATGGCGGTGGTTATGGTGCACCTTGTTAGCGAGGGAAATGCCCTTGGAGGTAATGATACTGCTGGACTACAATTTTTGTTTGTTACGCTGATTTTGGCAGGATTGATTCAGGTAGCGGCTGGGGTGTTAAAACTTGGAAAATTTGTACGAATGATTCCACACTCCGTGATGATGGGCTTTGTAAATGGATTGGCAATTGTCATCTTCCTCTCACAGCTTGGTATGTTTAAAAGTCAGGGGGATTGGCTTACGGGGAATGCGCTCTACACCATGTTGGGCTTGGTGGCACTGACCATGGGGATTATGATAGGCGTACCTTTTTTGACTAAAAAAGTACCTGCAGCCCTCACGGCAATTGTGATCGTATCTTGTTTGGTAATTTTTGGTGGATTGGAAACGGAAACGGTACGTTCTTTTGTGGTGGCAAATGGGGGCGAGGGTATCGAAGCTGGTCTACCTAGTTTTAATGTACCGTTTGTGGAGGTGTCCTATGCAAATCTGCTCTTTATGTTGCCCTATGCCTTTATTTTGGCAGCCATTGGGCTTATAGAGTCCTTGATGACGTTAAACCTTATTGATGAACTTACCGATTCGCACGGTAGCGGAAACCGCGAATGTGCTGCTCAGGGATTGGGCAATATTGTTAACGGTTTTTTTGGCGGTATGGGCGGTTGTGCTATGATTGGTCAGAGTATTATCAACATCAAATCTGGGGGGCGTGGACGCCTGTCCGGAATTACGGCTGCGATGGCATTGTTAGGATTTATTTTATTCGGCGCAAGGTATATTGAACAAGTTCCTATTGCGGCATTGGTAGGAGTCATGTTTATGGTGGTGATTGGCACCTTTGCGTGGAGTACGTTCCGCGTTTGGAACAAAGTGCCCAATGCAGATATTATTGTGATTGTATTGGTTACGGGACTAACCGTAATTTTTGATTTGGCAATTGCGGTATTGTCGGGTGTGGTGGTGTCTTCGTTGGTGTTTGCATGGGAAAATGCCAAACGCATACGGGCGCGCAAACATATTGACGAACACGGCGTAAAGCATTACGAAATTTACGGCCCTTTGTTTTTTGGTTCTACGGAATTGTTTACCAGTAAGTTTGACGTGCAAAACGATCCCAACGAGGTGATTATCGACTTTAAAGATTCTCGCATTGTAGACCAGTCGGCGATTGAATGTATTAATAAACTCACGGAGCGCTACCTTAAAAACGGCAAAAACATTCACTTGCGCCATTTGTCAGGCGACTGTGTAAAGCTCATTAAAAAGGCAGAAAAAATCTGTGATGTAAACGTACTGGAAGACCCCGATTATTTTGTTGCTATAGATAATTTTAGAAAAGCACAAGAGGCATTAACGTAATCGTTCTTTTGGACACGCAAAAGAAATGAATGTATTTTTTAGTGTTCATTTTGTCTTGAAACAAAACGAACCAAAAATTCAAGGCAGCATACCATCAGCTAAAAATCGGCACTCCTGCCTAAACGAAAAGAACTCACGAGCATAGCTCG
>JBMYLU010000085.1:0-4429 GCA_049596595.1 Flavobacteriaceae bacterium
TGGTCTGAGGTAAGCAGACGCTACGCTTCACGCTAATAATCAGCTTGTTATAGAAACAAAAAAGAGGGCAATTAGCCCTCTTTTTTTTATAAAATAAAAAAGGTGGAAAGATTCCACCTTTTTTGCCCCAAATCTTACCATGAACTTAACCTACTTATGTTATGGCTTTGCTAAAATACAAACTACTTTTATATTTCCAAGAAAAAATGAAAAAAAGTTGTTTTTTTTTCATTTTAATAAGCTCGCTCCTTTTTCCCTTCAAAGAAATTTATATATGCGCGGTTTACTACTTTGTTCCCGCCAGGGGTTGGATAATTCCCTGTAAAATACCAATCTCCCTTGTTGTTAGGGCATGCCTTGTGAAGGTTAGCGACAGACTGAAAAATCACATCGACTTCTGCATTAATCTCTGGTGTGCGCAACATAGTGGCAATTTTTTGAGAAATCTGCTCGTCTGTAAACTGGTCATACAACGGCTTAACGTGGTTTACAATTTCGTGTTTTTCCTTGTGCATATCCGCTTTTGCCCGCTCATAGACCTCCTTAAGCTGATGGGTTTTCCCTGCATCCTCTACTAATGAAAGCATTGCTCTGAAAGCAATCAAGTCTTCTAGACGCGCCATATCTATCCCGTAGCAATCTGGGTAGCGAATTTGTGGCGCACTCGAAACTACCGTAATTTTTTTTGGATGCAGCCTGTCCAAAATACGTAAAATGCTCTTCTGAAGTGTTGTTCCTCGTACAATGCTGTCATCTACAACAACTAAGTTATCGTTTGGCTTCACGGACTCATACGTAATGTCATAAACATGTGCAACCAAGTCGTCTCGACTGCTGTCTTCTGTTATGAACGTACGCAACTTTACATCTTTAATACTAACCTTTTCAATTCGGGGTCGTGGCGACAATAATTCTTTTAGGCGTTCAGAAGACAAGTCTGGTTCCTTTAAAATCGCTGCTTCGGACTCTTCTAGCATAAAGTCTTGTACCCTTTGAACAAGACCATAGAAAGAGGTTTCCGCTGTATTAGGAATATAAGAAAATACCGTGTTTTTCAAATCTCCACCAACAGAGTCATAGATTTTTGGAAACAAAAGTCGTCCCAAAGCCTTACGCTCCTTATAGATGTCAGCATCGTTACCTCTCGAAAAATAAATACGCTCAAACGAGCAGGCGCGTCGTTCGGTGGGAGGGTTAATTTCTTCGCTTATTACCTCCCCAGATTTCTTTATAATGATTGCCGATCCAGGGTCTACTTCTTTTACGCGCTCCCCAGGGACATTAAACACCGTTTGTATTGCTGGACGCTCGGAGGCTACTACAACAACCTCATCGTCTTGATAATAAAACGCTGGGCGTATTCCTGCTGGGTCTCGAAACACAAAGGCGTCGCCATGGCCGAGCATACCCCCAATAACATATCCGCCATCCCAGTTTTTTGATGCTTTTCGCAATATTTTAGCAATATTTAATCGCTTTGCGATTTCGGGTGAAGCGGCTTTTTTATCAAATCCCTCTGTCTTTAACTTTTTATAGAGCCTCGAAACAGAGTCGTCCAAGAAATGTCCTATCTTTTCCATTACAGTAATGGTGTCTGCTTTTTCTTTTGGGTGCTGTCCTAAGGCTACTAAATTGTCAAACAGCTCATTTACATTGGTCAGGTTAAAGTTCCCCGCTACAATTAGGTTTCGATGCATCCATGTTGTTTTGTCTTAAAAAGGGGTGAACGCTCTCAATGGTGTTTTTGCCAAACGTGCCGTATCTAAGATGCCCAAGCATTACCTCGCCCACGTAGGGAAATTTAGTCTTTAACTCCTGTGGGGATGTCGCTGGTGTTTCAAGCGATTGCTCAACACTGTTGATGCGTTGATTTATTGTTGCGAAAATATCTTTGATGGGCTGTGGCTCTGAAGAGCGTACTCTACTCATAAAACGCTCTCCTGGTGCCATGTCAAGTTTAATGCTGGCAAACCCTGCGCCGTCTTGTCCACGGTTATGCTGTTTTTCAAGCATCAAATACATCTTTTGAAGGCCATAAAATGAGCTTCCGTATTTTTCTTTGTAATAGTCTAGGGGTTTGAGAAGCCTGACAAGGGCTATTCCACATTCGTGCTTAATCGCATCACTCATTGGGCAAAATTAACCAAAATTACGTTAGTATCTCTCATTTTTAGGCAATGGTTCGTAAACGTTCTAATTTGTGAAGCTGTGCTAAAAAATCTTCCGTGCTCGATTGTTCCAGTCCCGCTGTTCCCAACGCCCCCACACAAAGAGATGCTGCTGCAGTTCCGTATAATATTCCTTCTTTAATGCACTCAGGACTAACGGTTTGTTGTGCTGCCAAGTATCCCGATAGCCCGCCTGCAAAACTGTCGCCTGCTCCGGTAGGATCTACCACCTTTTCTAAGGGCAATGCTGGTGCATAAAAGGGATGGTCTTTGTAAAACAGCAATGCGCCGTGTTCTCCTTTCTTTATAATAACATACTCAGGTCCCATTTGATGAATTGCTCTTGCGGCAGCGACTAGATTATTCTTGCCGCTTAATTGCATGGCTTCCTCGTCATTGATGGTTATTATGTCTACTTTAGTAATCACATCTGTCAGCGCTGGAAGAGCAATGTCCATCCAAAAATTCATTGTGTCAAGCAATACAACGCGGTTAGAATTAGGGACAAGTTGGTCCAATACTTCCTGTTGAACTGAGGGCGCCAAATTGCCGAGCATTACCACAGAAGCATCTCGAAAATGATTAGGAACTTTTGGTTCAAAATCTGCCAATACATTTAACTGCGTATCAAGCGTATCTCGCTTGTTCATGTTGTCGTGGTATTTCCCTTTCCAGTAAAATGTTTTTCCTCCCTTAACCTGTTCTACTCCTGTGAGGTCAATTCCTCTGTTCAGAAGCAAGTCAAAGTTGGCTTGTGGAAAATCTTCTCCAACCACAGATACTATTCCCGTTTCTGCCTTGGCATAAGAAGCTGCAAGCCCTATATAGGTGGCTGCTCCTCCCAAGGTTTTGCCAGATGTTGTCGTTGGAGTAATAATTTCGTCAAACGCCATTGTCCCAACTACTAATAATTTATTGTTCATATCTAATTTGATAAATATCCTTTGTCTTGTTTTTTGTGTTGTTGCTTTGATGCGGCTACTGCCAATGCATCACAACGTTCATTTTGCGGGTGCTGATTATGCCCTTTAATCCATTTGATTTGCACCTTGTGTTTTCTGTACGCCTTAAGAAATCGCTCCCACAAGTCTTGGTTTTTTTGCTTCTTAAACCCTTCGCGCTCCCAACGCAACACCCATTTTTTTTCAACGGCATCACAAACGTATTTAGAGTCTGTAAAGACGTGTACTTCAAGGGGGGCTTCTTTGAGTAGTTCTAAACCGACTATTACCGCCATTAACTCCATACGGTTGTTTGTCGTGTGGGCAAACCCTTCTGACCACTCCTTTTTATATGCAGTTCCCGAAAGTTCCAAAATGAGTCCATATCCTCCGGGGCCAGGGTTTCCGCTTGCTGCGCCATCGGTATACAACAAAACCCGTTTCATTGATTTTCTAACAACTTATGAATTACTGGTGCGAAATGTGTGTGTTCTAACGCATGTGTTTTTTGAGCAACTATTTCGGTTGTGTCTGAGGGTAAAAGTGTTGTTTTTGCTTGAAAAATAATCGCACCTTCGTCATAAAATTCATTTACATAGTGTATTGTAATACCTGTTTCCGCCTCGTTATTAGCAACAATAGCTTCAAAAACGTGTTTGCCATACATTCCTTTACCTCCATATTTTGGCAGCAAAGAAGGGTGGATATTTATAATTTTATTGGGAAACGCTTCTATAAATGACGGAGGTATTTTCCATAAGAAACCTGCAAGCACTACCAGTGTTGGGTTCGCGATTTTAAGTTCATCTAGCAGTTCATTTTTATATGATTCTTGATTAAAAACCCTTGTAGAAACTCCTTTCGATTGAGCCCGAGTAATCACTCCTGCGTTGGGGTTGTTTGTATAAACTTTTGATACCTCAACAGCAGTAACCTTTTCAAAGTAAGAAATTATTTTTTCCGCATTCGTGCCAGAGCCCGAGGCAAAAACAACTATTGTTTTCAAAACACCTTTACTGTTTGTGCAAAATTACACATTTAAATTGCTTTTGTTTAACTTTTGTAAGACGCAATATTTTAAAAATAAAATGCGTGGGCATTAAAGTTTTTCTATTTTTGTCCCAAATTTAAAAACCAAAATTATGTCTGATATTGCATCACGTGTAAAAGCCATTATTGTAGATAAACTAGGTGTTGACGAAAATGAAGTAGTTGCTTGAAATATAAATTTCCCTTGAGGGTTTAGCGTTTTGTGGACGCTTGATATTACTTCTAACCTTGATAAACGCGAATGGCCCTTAACCAATATGCGTATGCGTA
>JBMYLU010000086.1:0-1624 GCA_049596595.1 Flavobacteriaceae bacterium
CACGACACAAAAAATTATTGAACGCCTTGAAAATCGGGTGGCTAAGGATAAATATCTCAATGTTTCTGAGCTAGACAAACTCCTTTATGACGAGATGGTTGATTTGCTGACCACAGCAGAAAACACCGAAAAAAGTACCACGAGGGGACTTCATGTGGTGTTAGTGGTGGGCGTAAACGGAGCCGGCAAAACCACAACCATTGGCAAGTTAGCGCATCGCTACAAAAACGAGGGAAAAAAAGTAATGTTGGCTGCCGCCGATACATTTCGGGCTGGTGCTGTGGCACAGTTACGCTTATGGTCGGAGCGCGTTGCTGTTCCCTTGGTGGAACTCAAAGAAGGCAGCGATCCTGCATCGGTGGCTTATACCGCCATGGAGCGTGCCAAAAAAGAACAGGCAGATGTGTTGCTTATCGACACCGCCGGGAGGTTGCATAACAATACCAACCTTATGCAAGAATTGGCGAAGATTCAGCGCGTTGTTCAAAAGGTAATTCCTGATGCGCCTCATGAAGTTTTGTTGGTATTGGATGGGGGTACTGGTCAAAATGCCTTTATGCAAGCCAAATTGTTTGCCGAAGCTACTGCGGTTTCGGGGCTTGTTTTGACCAAACTTGATGGCACTGCCAAAGGCGGTGTAGTTATTGGAATCTCGGACGAGCTCGAAGTGCCCATCAAATTTATTGGCGTTGGCGAGGGCGTAGAAGATTTACTTCCTTTTGACGCTAAGGAATTTTTAGATTCGCTTTTTGGAGATAGGTAAAGGCTAAGTGTATGCGAACAAAATCCACAAAAAAGAATAAAATCAACGTTGTTACCCTAGGGTGCTCAAAGAATATTTATGATTCTGAGGTGCTTATGGGACAGCTCAAGGCGAGTAACAAGGAGGTGGTTCACGAACAGCAAGGCAATATAGTGGTGGTGAATACGTGCGGATTTATTGACAATGCCAAAGAGCAATCCATCAATACCATATTGAATTTTGCCGAACAAAAGGAGCAAGGGCTTATTGATAAATTGTTTGTAACCGGATGTTTAAGTGAGCGTTACAAACCAGAATTGGAAGCTGAAATTCCTAACGTAGACAATTATTTTGGTACTACCGATTTGCCAATCTTGCTTAAAGCTTTGGGTGCAGATTACCGCCATGAGTTGTTAGGCGAACGCCTTACTACAACACCTAAAAACTATGCTTACCTCAAAATTTCAGAGGGTTGTGACCGCCCGTGTTCGTTTTGTGCCATTCCGCTGATGCGAGGCGCACACCGTTCAAAACCGATTGAGGAATTGGTCGAGGAAGCCTCAGGGCTTGCCAAAAAAGGGGTAAAGGAATTGATTATTATAGCACAAGAACGCCGATTGGCAGATTTGCTAAAAGCCTTGGCACAGGTGGAGGGGATTGTTTGGATTCGTTTGCATTACGCTTTTCCAACAGGATTTCCCGAAGATGTGTTAGATGTAATTGCCACAGAACCCAAAGTATGTTCGTATATCGATATTCCTTTACAGCACATTTCTGACCCTATTTTGCGTTCCATGCGCCGCGGAACTACACAAGAAAAAACCACAGCGCTACTCAAGAAATTCAGAACAGCAGTACCCAACATGGCCATTCGTACTTCGC
>JBMYLU010000086.1:1639-4388 GCA_049596595.1 Flavobacteriaceae bacterium
GGTATCCGGGCGAGACGGAAGAGGATTTTGAATTGCTTAAATCTTGGGTGCAAGAAATGCGCTTTGAGCGGTTGGGATGTTTTCAGTATAGTCACGAGGAAAATACGCACGCGCATGCCCTAGAAGACGATGTTCCAGCTGAGGTAAAACAAGCCAGAGTAAACGAACTTATGGAGCTTCAGGCGCAGATTTCTTGGGAGAAAAATCAAGGCTTAATCGGCAAAACCCTAAAATGCGTGATTGATAGAAAAGAAGGGAATTTCTTTGTTGGACGCACCGAATTTGACTCTCCCGACGTGGATAACGAAGTGTGGGTTGATGCTCGTGAGTACTACCTAAAAGTGGGTGACTTTGCGTATTTAACCATAACGGCAGCGCAAGATTTTGACCTACAAGCAGTTCCTGCAAATGCCTAGTTTGTTGTTTTAACTACTTTTGTTCCGTGAAAATTGTTGAAAATTTAGGGATTCATTCGGGTGTATTTACACCATTGATACAACGCTTGTTGCAATCTGACGCATCCCTTGAAGCGTTTCATAATGGGGTGTTAAATCCGACTAATGCAAAAGAACTTGCAAAAAAGCGCACGGTCAGCTTTTCCGAAAAACAACGAAAGGTTTTGGTTGACGCTGTTAAAAATCAATACAAACATATTACCACAATCGATGCGGTTGCTGAAAACATAAAGGCTTTGGCAAAGCCTAATGCGCTAACACTAACTACCGGGCATCAGCTGAATATTTTTACGGGACCCTTGTTTTTTTGGTATAAGATTTTGGATGCCATAAATATTGTCGAACAGCTTCAAAAAGCGGATGCTACACATCACTATGTGCCTGTATTTTGGATGGCTTCTGAAGACCATGATTTGGAAGAAATCAATCACTTTTTTTTAGGCGAACAAAAAGTGCATTGGAATGCTTCCGCCCTAGGTGCAGTAGGGCGAATGCCAACTGAAAATTTTCAAGAAGTATATGACAAGCTAAAGCCTATATGGGGAGGCACTCCAGCAGGAAACGCGCTATTGGCGTTATTTGCTTCCTGTTATGTGGAGGAACAAAATTTAGCTAATGCTACTCGTAAATTGGTAGATCAATTGTTTGGAAAGTACGGCTTGGTGATCATTGATGGAGATTCCCCTGAACTAAAATCGCTTTTTGCGCCAGTCATCAAAAAAGAGCTGACCGAAAAAACCACTTTTACTACCGTTTCTAACGCCAACAAAGCCCTCTCAAAAAAGATTGAGAAGTACACACCGCAGGTAAACCCTAGAGAAATCAACCTTTTTTATTTGCTTGATAACAAGAGGGTAAGGCTTATGAAATCAGAAGACGGATTTGCCACGGCAGATGGGAAACAACGTTGGAAAGCATCCGAAATATTGGATGAGGTGGATAAACATCCTGAGCGTTTTTCGCCCAACGCGCTAATGCGTCCGTTGTATCAAGAATGCATATTGCCCAACATTGCTTATGTGGGCGGTGGGGGTGAATTGGCGTATTGGCTGCAACTAAAAAGTACATTTGAGGCATTTGGTGTTTCCTATCCGCTACTACAACTCCGTTCCGCTGTGTTGCTGATGCGTGAAAAACAGCTAAAAAAATGCACCAAATTAGCGTTGCCATTGCAAGACTTACTTTTACCAAAGGCATCATTTATCAACAAAAGGGTACGCCAAATTAGCGATGTTGACATTGATTTTTCTTCTCAACGTGAAGTGCTGGAAGCTCAATTTAACTTCTTACGTGAATTGGCGCAGCAAACCGACAAATCCTTTTTGGGAGCCGTAGATGCCCAAGAAAAAAAGCAGCTTAAAGGATTAAACACCCTAGAGAAACGACTTTTAAAAGCACAGCGTATCAAACTACAAGATGAAATTATCCGAATAACCGATATTCAAAACGAACTTTTTCCTAATGGAAAATTACAAGAGCGCACAGCTCATTTTTCTGAATTTTTAGACGCGCAAGGGCTGTCTAGCTTTACAAAACGCCTCAAAGATATCCTCTCCAAATGCTCAACCGGACTTAATATTGTGCAACACTAATCTGTTATTTTAGTGTTAAAAACTAATGCTAAGGCAATAACCGACACCAAACTTTAGTTGTATTTTTGCATATGCAAAACAAAGTACTCATCCTTGATTTTGGCTCGCAATACACGCAGTTGATTGCCCGCCGTGTTCGAGAACTCTCTATTTTTTGTGAAATCCATCCGTTTCACAGTATTCCTGAAGAAATTGAAACGTTTAAAGCCGTAATCCTTTCGGGTTCGCCTTACTCGGTACGTGCCGAAGATGCTCCGCATCCCGATTTGAGTGCTATCAGGACTAAAATTCCTTTGTTGGGCGTTTGTTATGGTGCGCAATATCTGGCACATTTTAATGGGGGTGAAGTGGCTCCGTCAAATACTCGAGAGTACGGACGTGCACGCTTGACTAAGGTTGAAACCCACCCGTTTTTGCATCAAATTCCGCTTAATTCTCAGGTGTGGATGAGCCATAGCGATACCATAAAAAAATTACCCGACCACGCCACGCAATTAGCCTCTACCAAAGACGTTGCCAACGCAGCCTATGTAATGGACAACGATATGACTTTTGGAATTCAATTCCACCCTGAAGTATATCATTCTACTGATGGTAAGCAACTGCTGCAAAACTTTTTGGTAGACATTGCTGGTATCACTCCCGATTGGACATCTGATGCTTTTGTGGATACTACTGTTGCAAATTTAAAAGAGCAGTTGG
>JBMYLU010000087.1:0-4343 GCA_049596595.1 Flavobacteriaceae bacterium
GTTCTTCGTTCGATTCGCGAACTATTGCCACATGAGGATGTGATTTACGTTGCCGACCAAGCCTTTGCTCCCTACGGCAAGCGGACAAAATCGGAAATCATACAGCGTGCTGATGCGATTTCCAAATGGTTGCTGTCACAAAACTGTAAGCTCATTGTTGTGGCATGTAATACAGCTACCACCAACGCCATTTCGCACTTGCGCCAAACCTATGATGTGCCTTTTGTGGGCATAGAACCAGCTATAAAACCCGCTGCATTGGGCAGCAAAACGGGTGTGGTAGGTGTTTTGGCAACCGAGGGCACATTATCGAGTGAATTGTTTCAATCTACTACACAAGACCACGCCAAAGACATTGAGGTAATTACCCAAGTTGGATACGGATTGGTTGAACTGGTAGAAGAAGGAAATGCCGAAAGCACACATGCTGAGACGCAACTCCGCCGAGACCTTGCGCCTATGCTCAATCATCCTATTGACCATTTGGTTTTGGGTTGCACGCACTATCCGTTTTTGCGTAAGACCCTCAAAAAAATACTTCCCAAAAACCTAACCATAGTGGACTGTGGCGAAGCCGTAGCCAAACAAACCAAACGCCTTTTGGAAAAACACGTATTCCAAAATACTAACGGTGGTAAAACAGCCTATTTCACTACGGCGATACCCAACAAAAGCTTGTGGGCGTTATTTGGGGTAGATGCCGTAGAACACATGGCTATTTAGTCTTGAAACCAACTGGCGTAAAGGCTGTAGTTTTTGGCAATTCGCTCAATTTCTCCCGAAACCAATTCCGGTGAAGTGTCTTTAATTTTTTTGGCAGGAACACCCGCAAACACCGAGCCCGCAGGGACAATCGTATTTTTTGCCACTACCGCACCGGCAGCAATAATACTGTTCGATTCCACAACGGCATCATCCATAATGATAGCGCCCATGCCCACCAACACGTTGTCGTGAATGGTGCAGCCATGTACTATAGCGTTGTGTCCAACAGACACATTATTCCCAATAGTAGTGGGCGATGTTTTATAGGTAGCGTGAATTACTGCACCGTCTTGAATGTTTACCCGATTACCAATGCGAATGCTGTGTACGTCGCCACGCACCACCGCCTGAAACCATACAGAGCAATAATCGCCCATAATAATATCTCCAATTAGCGTTGCGTTTTCGGCAAAAAAGCAAGCTGATCCGTATTGTGGGGTATGTCCTAAAACCGTTTTGATAAGCATACTGCAAAGTACAAAAATCCGCACGCATACGTGCCACAATGTTGCGAATGCCTATTTTTGCACCAAAAGCCTATGAACCGTTTTCGTATACTCCCGTCAGATAATCCCGATGTGTTGGTTTTTGGAACCGAGACTCCACTAGTAGATCGCGCCTATGCCTTTAACAATGTATCCGAGGCTGCAGAAGTCCCTTTGGCGCAACAACTGTTTTATTTGCCTTTTGTAAAAGCGGTGACGCTGAGCAGTACCCAACTCACGTTGGAGCGTTTTCCCATAGTGGAATGGGATGAGGTGCAAGACGAAGTACACGAACAATTGGAAAAATACCTTGCCGATGGTGGTGATATTCTAAAACCAAAAAAGACGGCTCCAGCGAATGTATATGCCGAAAGCACACCCAACCCTGCCGTGATGAAGTTTGTGGCAAACAAAAAGTTGGTGCCGGCTAGTGTTGAGTTTACCTCCATTGACGCGACCAAAGATGCGCCTTTGGCACAAGCCCTGTTCCACTTTCCATTTGTAAAAGAGGTGTATATGGATGAAAATTTTGTGTCGATTACCAAATATGAAATTACCCCATGGGAGGAAGTGGTTCAAGAAGTACGCACCTTTATCCGTGAGTATTTGGCTGCTGACAAACCCATTTTGGCAACCGGTTTTGTTCCTGCCAACGAAACACCCGAAAACACCCAAACCAACTACACCCCTACCGAACAAGAGATTGTTCGCATTTTGGATGAATACATCAAACCCGCTGTGGCTTCAGATGGCGGAAACATTGTTTTTCAATCTTTTGATGAAAGCAACAAATCGGTACATGTGGTGCTTCAAGGAGCGTGTAGCGGGTGTCCGTCTTCTACCTTTACCCTTAAAAATGGAATCGAAACCATGATGCGCGAAATGCTACCCGGTAAAGTAGAGCAAGTGGTGGCAATAAATGGATAGAAAGTGTTATATTTGAGCATAATATGTCTACTATTATGGACAATATAGTACAAGAATACCGAGCTTATATTAACGCATTACCAGAGCGCATCAAAAAAAGCAGTATTAAGACAAATGCCATTATTGATAAAACGGGTATTCCTAGGGCGACATTTTACAACAAACTAAAGAACAGTTCTTTTACCCTTGACGAGGTGGAACAAATCAGTCAGATTTTAGCCATTGAAGACTATATTGATGCGCAAATTGCAAAGGGGAAAGCAGACATTAAAGCAGGAAGAACCGTAAATGCGAAAGAAGCCTTAGACAGCTTACGAAAGCAATTTAAGTGAGTAATTTGACCTGGAATCTTCGATATTAGTGATGTAGAGAACATCAGTATCGTATTCATAAAAAATGAGGGTGTATTTTTTCCAAATGAATTTCCGTATTGCTCCCCGATAGACCATACCCATTTCGGGCATTAGCGCCAACGCTACAAAAGCACTTTTTAAACTGTCTATATACTTAACTGCAAGTGCGACAGAAAACCGATTTGCCAAATACGCTGCAATATTTTGAATACCCAAATTAGCCGTGAGAGACAAAGTTACGGTAAGCGGTTTAGAGTGAGGCATATCTCAAATATAAGCCCTTTTGGTTTAAAATTGTATATTTATTTTTTGCTACCTTAGCTCCAAACAACGCCCGAAATTGTAAAAAACTTAACCGATTTCACATCATTTTATTTTTTACAGAGTACGGGTTTTGGGTTACATTGTAATATGTATTTACCTTACTCCAAGCAGGCATATACTTTGAAGGACCCTAATTAATGTATTAACATAAAAAATCTATATCAATGAACACTTTAAAACTTTTTATTTTGTTGCCTTTATTTATAGCATCAAACAATCCTTTTACGTCAGTTGAAAGTCAAGATTCAGCAAAAAATTACATAAAATTATATACGGAACACGTTGGTGGTACTGCTTGGAATTGGATTGCAGAAACACAAGTAGTAATAGAGCTATTAAATTTACAGTACGATACTCACAAGGGGGAGCTATCGTTAATAGATGGTCTAGGACTTTTACCTTGGAGCCAGGTGATTTCAAACACGTAGGTAGATATAGAGACCAATACACCACAACTATAAATGCCTACATAAAAGGTGCGCGATACATACGCAATTAAAGCCTTCTGGCGCGACTGCGTGACAAATCTTAAATAGATACGCGTTGTAAGCAAGTAGTAAAAGAAACTTATACCATGACAAAACAAACCCCCTATATTCAACCACTTTTAATACTGCTTGTGTGCAGTTTGGTTTCGTGTGAACCTAAGCAAAAAGCGTTTCGTGATACAAACGAAATAAAGCAGATGATGCAAGACTACAGAATTGCCTGGAAAGCAGGAGATACTGCGCAAATTTTACGACACCTTAGTCCAGATATTGTATTGTTTCAACCCGGAAAGCAACGTGCGCCAATAGTAGGAAAGAAAGCAGTACGTGCATTTTGGTTCCCTAAATCTAAGGTTGCATACCCCATTATAAACTACAAAATTGAACATGAAGAAATTGGAGGCGGTAAGAAAATCGCCTACTATCAAGGGCTTTCAAAACTCACTTGGTGCACATTAGAAAACGGAATTGCCAGAGACACTACCCTTTCGGTTTCAGAGTTTAGCAACATCCTGCGAAATGAAGAGGGCAAGTGGAAAATCTATCGAATACTGTATAATCTAAAAGATCCCAAGCATTCGAGGTGACAGTATGATAGCTTGTGGAAAATTTACACCACCCGACCTAGTGCATCTTTTTTGGAAGGGGTAATCCGAACGGGTTTAATATACACCGGCGCAAAAGCACCAACATCAGTAAACTGTTGAGAATCAAACGCCACCTTTGCCAAATCAGGCATTGCCGTAGCAACAGGGTGCGTTGGCACAAATCGCCAGTTAGGGTTTTGAAGTAAAATCGCTTTTGCTTTTTCGGCACCTGTTCCCACAAAGCATACCGTTTCATGGGTAAGGTCGACAAAGGAATCTGTAGTTAGGATATGTGCCTGTGTACGGGTCAGTTCTTTTCCGCCCACATCAAAAGTAGCTAGAAGAGGTGGACTATATTGTCATCAAATTTAGCCCCTCTTTAATCCATGCTTTCGTGGATAATGTTCCTAGTTG
>JBMYLU010000088.1:0-2728 GCA_049596595.1 Flavobacteriaceae bacterium
TGCCTTAGACGGTGATACTTTTGCTGGCTTTTGTTACATTGAAGCCTGGGGGCACGAAAAATATGTGGCACACTCGGGGCTAATTGTTGCACCCGAGTACAGAGGTATTGGTTTGGCAAAACAAATCAAAACGCAAATTTTCAACTATACCAAAGAAAAGTATCCACAAGCTAAAATCTTTGGGATTACTACAGGCTTGCCCGTAATGAAAATCAATTACGATTTGGGGTATCGTCCGGTAACATTTTCGCAATTAACGGACGACCCTGCTTTTTGGAAGGGCTGTCAAACCTGTAAAAACTACGATGTGCTTACACGAACCAACCGTACCATGTGTTTGTGTACAGGTATGCTCTACGACCCTTCTGCCAACAACGGCAAGAAAAACAGATTACAAACATTTAAAAACGCCTTTAAACGAGTAAAAAAATGAAAAAATTAGTTTTAGCCTACAGCGGAGGATTGGACACCTCATACTGCGTAAAATCGCTGAGTGAACAGGGGTATGAAGTACATGCCGTAAGCGTGAATACTGGCGGTTTTGATGCTGCTGAAGTTGAAGCCCTTGAGCAAAAAGCATTGGCGCTAGGCGCGCATTCCTACACAAGTATAGAAGCAGTAGAAACCTTTTATCAGGACATTGTAAAGTATTTGATTTTTGGAAACGTACTCAAAAACAACACTTATCCGCTTTCGGTTAGTGCCGAGCGTGTAACGCAAGCTGTTGCCATAGTAAATCATGCCAATGAAATTGGCGCAGGTTTTATCGCACACGGCAGTACAGGTGCCGGAAACGACCAGGTGCGTTTCGATTTGATTTTTCAAACGCTAGCACCCGAAATTGAAATCATCACCCCTATACGTGACCAAAAACTGTCGCGTGAGGAGGAAATTAATTACCTGAAACAACACGGAGTAGATTGGTCTTGGGAAAAGGCACAGTACTCTATCAACAAAGGGCTTTGGGGAACCTCTGTGGGCGGAAGCGAAACCCTAAAATCACAGCAGCCCCTCCCCGATGCTGCCTACCCAAGCCCGTGTACCAAAACGGATACGGAGCACATTTCGTTGCAGTTTGAACAAGGCGAATTGGTAGGGATTAACAACAAAACATATACGCCTGTTGCAGCTATTAAAGTGCTGCAAGAACTAGCTGCACCTTTTGCCATTGGGCGTGATATCCATGTTGGCGATACCATTATTGGCATCAAAGGGCGTGTTGGTTTTGAAGCAGCAGCAGCCCTAGTTGCTATAAAAGCGCATCATTTGCTGGAAAAACATACACTTAGCAAATGGCAGTTGCATCACAAAGACTACATCGGTTCGTATTATGGGATGATGCTGCACGAAGGGCAGTATTTAGACCCTGTAATGCGAGACTTTGAAGCCTTGCTAACCAACAGTCAGCAAACGGTTACGGGAACCGTGTTTGCAACACTACACCCCTACCGATTTACGCTAGACGGTATCGAGTCCAAATACGATTTGATGGACAATTCGTTTGGCACCTATGGCGAAGCCAATGAAGCGTGGAGTGCTGCAGAAGCAAAAGGATTTATCAAACTATCGGCAAATGCCGGAAAAATTTATCAGCATGTCAACAAATAAACTACAGGTAGGCGTTGTTGGCGGTGCGGGCTATACCGGAGGGGAATTACTTCGTTTGCTCGTAAACCACCCCAATGTGGAAATTGATTTTATTTACAGTTCAACACGTGCCGGAAAGGCGGTTTCGGACACCCATCCCGATTTGGTGGGGATTTTGGACATTCCCTTTTCGGGAGAATTAAATCCAGAAATTGACGTATTGTTTTTGTGCATGGGGCATGGAAATTCAGGTACTTTTTTACACGAAAATGTCATCAATGACAATACCAAAATCATTGATTTAAGTAACGATTTTCGCCTTGCTGCTGACCGTCAGTTTATGGGTAGATCGTTTGTTTATGGATTGCCAGAAGCCAACAAAGGACTTATCCAATCGGCGCAAGCCATTGCCAATCCGGGCTGTTTTGCCACGGCTATTCAGTTGGCTTTGCTTCCGTTGGCAGCTGCCAAAAAGCTGCAAAACGAAGTGCATATCAATGCCATTACAGGAAGTACCGGCGCGGGTGCTGTGCCTTCGGCAACAAGTCATTTTAGTTGGCGCAACAACAACATCTCGTATTACAAGCCTTTTACGCATCAACATTTGGGTGAAATTGGAGAAACCTTGACAACGGCTCAGGGTAGCGATGCTGCATTGCATTTTTTGCCTATTCGAGGGAATTTCACGCGAGGAATTTTTGCCACGGCATATACCGATTTTGACGGAAGTTTAGAAGATGCTTTTGCGCTTTACGAATCGTTTTACAAAGACAGTGCTTTTACCACAGTCAGCAAAAACGAATTGGCATTAAAGCAAGTGGTAAATACCAATAGATGCTTGGTGCATTTGCATAAGCACGAAGGCAAACTTCTCATTACAAGTATTATAGATAATTTATTAAAAGGGGCTTCAGGTCAAGCGGTAGAAAACATGAATCTTATGTTTGGCTTTGAACAAACCACAGGACTGAATTTAAAATCAACAGCGTTTTAATTATGAAAATAGCCATTTTAGGAGCAGGAAACTTAGGTCTAAGTATTGCCAAAGGACTCATTACCAACAACAACATAACACAGTTATATCTTACACGCCGTTCGAAGGATAGTATTTCTTCTTGGACGGAGTATGCCAACACCCACG
>JBMYLU010000088.1:2738-4328 GCA_049596595.1 Flavobacteriaceae bacterium
TTACGGACGATAACAAAAAAGCCGTCGAGGCTTCGGATATTATTATTTTGGCAGTTCAACCCAGGCAATTGGCAAAACTTCTCGTCGAAATTAAGGAGTTGCTACACGAAAATCACGTGCTGATTTCTACCGTTACGGGTTTTTCATTAGCCAAAATGGAAGAAGTTGTGGGAAATGATGTGCATCTTATTCGATCGATGCCAAACACGGCAATTTCGGTAGGTAAATCCATGACTTGCCTTTGTGCCAACAAAAAAGGAAAAAACAGACTTCCCATAGCTGAAGCCATTTTCAACGGGTTGGGAACTAGCATTGTAATTGAAGAACAGCACATGCGTGCTGCAACCGTGATTTGTGCCTCGGGTATTGCGTTTTGGATGCGCTTGATTCGTGCTACAACGCAAGGGGGTGTACAGCTTGGTTTTGACGCAGCAGAAGCCATGAAAATGTCGATGTACACGGCCATGGGCGCAGCATCATTGCTCATTGAAACGGATTCGCATCCTGAGGAGGAAATTGACAAAGTGACTACACCACGAGGCTGTACCATCGAAGGGCTAAACGAAATGGAACATCAAGGATTGAGTTCATCGCTTATTCAAGGCATCGTGGCATCGTTCAAAAAAATTAACGAAATCGCACAAGACTAATGCCTTTATTTGATGTATATCCACTTTATGATGTAACGCCTGTGCGTGCCAAGGGCGTACATGTGTATGATACAAATCGAAAAAAGTATTTGGATTTGTATGGGGGTCATGCTGTGATTAGCATTGGACACCAAAACCCTGCATACAACCGAAGGTTAAAGAGACAAATTTCTCGAATTGGGTTTTATTCAAACGCTATTCAAAATCCTTTGCAAACGCAGTTGGCAGATGAAATCGAGGTGCAATCGGGTTGTTTGGATTACCAATTGTTTATGTGTAGCTCGGGTGCCGAAGCCAACGAAAATGCGCTTAAGCTCGCCTCCTTTCATACGGGAAAATCCAAAGTAGTTGCCTTTAAAAATGCCTTTCACGGCAGGACAAGTGCTGCGGTGGCTGCCACAGATACCCCAAAAATCATTGCACCCTTAAACGCGCAACAGGAAGTAGTTTTCTTGGAGTTTGGTGACGAAGAAGCCTTAGCGAAAACGCTGAGCAAAGAAGACGTTTGTGCCGTGATTATCGAAGCCATTCAAGGGGTTGGGGGATTGGATATGCCTACCCAAAAATTTATGAAACAGATTGAGGAACTTTGCAAAAAGCATCAAGCCTGTCTTATCGCCGATGAGGTGCAATCTGGCTTTGGGCGTTCTGGAAAGTTCTTTGCGTTTCAGCACTACAACATCACACCAGATATTATTTCGATGGCAAAAGGCATGGGGAACGGATTTCCCGTGGGTGGTATTTTGGTACATCCAACTATCAAACCCTGGTACGGGATGCTAGGTACTACCTTTGGTGGAAACCACTTGGCGTGTCAGGCGAGTTTGGCGGTGTTGGAAGTACTGAAAAAGAAAAACCTTATTGAGCACGCAGCAAGTCTTGGCGAAGCCTTTAAAGCGCGAGCTAAAACCATAAAAGGGGTGAAAAATATAAAAGGACG
>JBMYLU010000089.1:0-4017 GCA_049596595.1 Flavobacteriaceae bacterium
GACAGCGTCAACTTATTGCGTTTTTGCGCGCCTACATTACAGAGCCAAAAATATTGGTCCTTGACGAGGCTACTTCATCTATAGACACCCATGCTGAAAAGCTTATTCAAAAGGCTACTAAGGAAATCACAAAAGGCAAAACGTCTCTGGTTATTGCACATCGTCTGGCGACAGTTCAGCGTGCAGACAAAATTATAGTTTTAGACAAAGGGAATATTGTAGAAGTTGGAACACATAATTCGCTTTTAAAAATTAAGGGGGGGTATTATAAAAATCTACACGAAGTACAGTTTTTGTCACCCGCGGAACACGCCTAGTCCATGTCTTTAGCAAGTAGGGTTGCTAACTCAGTATAAGAATTAAAGGGGATGCGCTCTCCGTCCTTAAAATAACTAATTGCCCCCGTTTCTTCAGACACAACTAGCACAACGGCATCTGTTTTTTCGGTTATACCAAGGGCTGCACGGTGTCTAAGTCCAAATCGCTTTGGGATAGATTTACTTTCTGAAACAGGAAGTACCACTCGGGTAGCCGTGATAGTATTGTTTTCTATTATGGCAGCGCCGTCATGTAAGGGAGCGCTTTTGTGAAAAATACTTTCCACAACAGGCACAGAAAGTTCCATGCTTACTTCAACTCCAGAAGCTTTAAGGAAGTCTAAATTGCTGTTTCGCTCCAAAACCAAGAGTGCGCCTGTCTTTTGCTTTTTTAGGGATGAACAACTTTGAATCAATACTTCAATATCAAGCTCGGGTTCGTTAGTGTTGGTATTCGCATTAAATATCCTGAAATAGCGATTCAAAGTTTTACGGTTTGCCAAATTAGAGGAGCCCAGCATCAAAAGTAACTTTCTGATTTCTTGTTGAAAGACAACAATAAGCGCAAAAACCCCAACACTCATAAAGCCTCCAAGTATGTTACTTAGCAGTTCCATGTTTAGCGCATCGGTTATTTTCCAAATCAAGTAGAGAATTACTATCCCTACAAAAATATTGATGGCTGCAGTTCCACGAACAAGACGGTAGGCATAATACAGCAGCAATGCCACTAAAATGATGTCGAGAACGTCGAGGAGATTAAATTCTAAAAAGTCAAACATCGTATAAAATTACGGATTTATTGGTTAGGGTGTATGAGTGCTTCTACTAAACGGATGGCTTCATGAGCTTCCTTGACATCGTGAACACGCAATAGTTGCACCCCTTGCCTTAAGGCAATAGTGTTCAATACCGTAGTGCCATTAAGAGCAGCATCTGCGCTGATATTCAACGTTTTGTAAATCATGGATTTGCGTGAAACGCCTACCAACATCGGCAAACCTTTAATATGAAGACTGTCTAAATGGTTGAGTAACGCAAAATTGTGTTGCGCTGTTTTTCCAAAACCAAATCCAGGGTCTAGAATAATATCGTTTATGCCAGCAGCATGCGCCTCAACAATCTTTGCAGAAAAAAAGGAACGCACAGCCGTTAAAACATCATCATACGATGGATTGTTTTGCATGGTTTGCGGGGTACCCTGCATGTGCATAGCAATGTAGGGAACGCCCAAAGCTCCTACAGTTTTGAGCATGTTGTTATCCATGTTTCCTGCAGAAATATCATTGACGATTTGTGCGCCTGCCGCAATAGCTATTTGCGCCACTTCACTTCGGTATGTGTCTATAGAAACGATGGCTTGAGGAAAAACCGTCGCTATTTTTTCAATAACGGGCAAAACGCGCGACAATTCTTCATCAACCGAGATTTCGTCTACGCCGGGTTTTGAGCTCGCCCCTCCTACATCGATAAAAGTAGCTCCTTCGGAAAGCATTTTCTCTGTTTGCGCTAACGCGGCATCAAGGCTATTAAATTTTCCTCCATCGAAAAACGAGTTTGGGGTTATGTTCAAAATCCCCATAATTTTGGGTGAAGACAGGTCGATAAGTGTTCCGTTACAATTGATGTTCATAAATAGCCGTAAATTTTTTGGTATTCCCCCAAATCCTTTTCATTTTTGACGAAATTTACATAAAACCTGCGTCGTGTCGCAAACTGAAGCACAATATCTAAAAGAAGCCACCAAATGCAAAGCACTTTTTGAAAAAAAAATGGTGGATTACGGCTGTGCATGGCGTATTCTGCGCACTACCTCGCTAACCGATCAAATTTTTATCAAAGCCCAGCGCATCAGAACACTTCAAGAAGTAGAAGCAAAAAAAGTAGATGAGGGCGAAGAAGCTGAATTTATTGGGATTGTAAACTATTGCATTATGGCACTCATTCAATTGGAGCTAGGTGTTGCAGATCAGCCCGATCTTACCAACGAAGAAGTTATGGCGCAATACTGCAAACATGCCGACGAAACCAAAGCCCTGATGGAACGCAAAAACCACGATTATGGTGAGGCGTGGCGCGATATGCGTGTGAGTTCCTTAACAGATTTGATATTGCAAAAATTGTTGCGTGTTAAGCAAATTGAAGATAACAACGGAAAAACCCTTGTGAGTGAGGGCTTATCGGCTAATTATCAAGATATGATAAACTATGCCCTTTTCGCATTAATCCATTTAAACAACTAATCAAAATAACACTATGAGAAAACACATTGTAGCCGGAAACTGGAAAATGAACCTAGACGCTAACGAAAGTCAAGCGCTAATAGAAGCGTTAAAATCCAAAGAACTTTCCAGCGATGTTCGTGTGGCTATTGCTACACCTGCGGTGCATCTTGCCTCGGCGGTAAATCAAACACAAGGTACTGCAATTGATGTGGCTGCACAAAACATGCATCAAGCTGCTTCGGGCGCATATACTGGTGAGATTTCAGCTGCTATGCTAAAGTCCATTGGCGTAAACACTACGTTGCTAGGTCACTCTGAGCGCAGAGCCTATTTCCATGAAACAGATGCCTTATTAGCCGAAAAAGTAAATACCGCCCTTGAAAATGGCGTAGAGATTATCTTTTGTTTTGGCGAAGAGCTTGAAGAGCGTAAATCGGGAAGTCACTTTGATGTGGTTAGCAGTCAATTGCGCAATGCGCTTTTTCACCTAGATGCTGCACTATGGAATCAAATTGTATTGGCATACGAACCCGTTTGGGCAATTGGCACTGGTGAAACGGCAAGTCCAGAGCAGGCGCAAGAAATGCATGCCCATATTCGAAATGTACTTGCTGAGCAGTATGATGATACTCTCGCACAAAGCGTTTCCATCTTGTATGGTGGTAGCGTAAAGCCTACCAATGCACAAGAAATTTTTGCAAAACCTGATGTGGATGGTGGCCTTATTGGCGGAGCCTCTCTCAATGCAGACGATTTCGCTGCTATAGTCAATGCGTTTTAAGGGTGAGAGCCTACAGCGCATACCATTTCACGATTTTCCCAATTGAAAAAAAGGAAATTGTTTCGGCGTGGCTGACTACATTTCCTTTTGAAAGTTATGTTGAGCACGATAATGGCGTAACCGCCTATATTCCACAAGACGAAGCGCACAAGATTGCGCTCGCAGATTGTCTTGCCATTCCCTTTGATGATGTAACCGTTTCGGCTACTGTTGAGGAAATTGAGGGACAAAATTGGAACGCAGTTTGGGAAGCGCAATTTCAACCCATTGCAGTAGGAGACTGGACCATACGCGCATCTTTTCACGAGCCAGCAAAAACGGCTCAAGAACTTATCATTGACCCCCAAATGTCTTTTGGAACGGGGCATCACGCCACTACGCAATTGATGCTTGCGCAAGTTTTGGAGTTGCCCTGCAAAAACGCTGCTGTTTTGGATGTGGGAACGGGAACGGGAGTGTTAGCCATAATGGCTAAAAAGTTGGGCGCTACCCCTGTTTTGGGAACGGATATTGAGGATTGGTGTGTAGATAATGCACAAGAAAACGCATCCAAAAATGGCGTAACAGAAATATCTTTTAGCACGAATACCCTCGATAAAGTTGACGCCAAATTCGATGTTATCCTCGCCAATATCAACCGCAATGTTTTGATTGCGCATCTGCCCGAATACGCTAAAAAACTGAACACAAACGG
>JBMYLU010000089.1:4027-4321 GCA_049596595.1 Flavobacteriaceae bacterium
AGCCCGCTAAAACACCCTAGGCTCCATTGCATTAATAGGGCCCAACGCAAGAAGCTCTTACAAATTTGGCACACACACACGGATTACAATTTGAAGGAAAGACTGAAAAAATGGGCTGGATTTGTCTAAAATTTTTACTTTAGTACAGATGATACGATTTGGTCAAACTAAAGAACAAGAGCAGCCACAGCACGATTTGGCGGTGGAGTCTTCACGTTTGCATGAAATCATTTTATTTAATGATGATGTAAATACCTTTGATCACGTCATCAAAACCTTAATTGAGGTTTGTGA
>JBMYLU010000090.1:0-4291 GCA_049596595.1 Flavobacteriaceae bacterium
CAGGCGGTATCGACTCAGCACTTACCTCTACACTTTGCGCTAGAACTGGACTACCAACCTTATGCTTAGAAATGCCCATCAAACAGAAGCAAAATCAGGTCGATCGCGCACAAGAACACATTGCGTGGCTAACACAAGAATTTCCAAATGTAAGTGGAAAAACCATTGATTTAGACGTAGTTTTTACAGCATTTTCTAATGTTACTAGTAAAGAAGACACTAGCGATGCTGCCTTACTGTCGCTTGCAAATAGTCGTTCTAGGTTGCGTATGGTAACTTTATATTATTTTGCTGCACGAAACCGCTATTTGGTTGCCGGCACCGGAAATAAAGTGGAAGACTTTGGGGTAGGTTTTTATACAAAATATGGCGACGGAGGTGTGGATTTAAGCCCAATAGCTGACTTAATGAAAACCGAAGTTCGTGTTTTAGCAAAAGTGCTTGGAGTTAGTGATTCCATTTTAAAAGCCCCGCCTACCGATGGGCTTTGGGATGATGACCGAAATGACGAACAACAACTTGGAGCAACCTACGCGCAATTGGAGTGGGCAATGGAACAGCATCATCAGGGAAAAAAAGCTGAAGATTTTGATGGTGAAAACGCTCAAGTCATGAAAATATTTTTACGCCATCATAATGCTAACAAGCATAAAATGAACCCTATTCCTGTCTGCAATATTCCAAGTGCTTTACGGTAAACTTTTGGCAAACTACCTTAATAAAGCGCATTTTTCCTATTTTTAGGGTCAACAATAAAACATATGATACGTGTTTTTGTAGCTGATGCTCACCCTATAATTTACAAAGGAATAAAAGCTGTATTTCGTAATTCTACAGAAATAGGCATATTAGGAAAGGGGCTTCACTACAGAGAGCTTGTCGATTTTTTAGCTACAAAGAAGGTCAATGTTGTTTTGTTGGAACTTGAGCTCCCAGGATTTGAAGGCATTCATCTTTTAAGAGACCTTAAAGACAAGCACCCAAATGTGCGCTTCTTAGTTTTTAGCTCACTCAAAGAAGATTTGTATGCAATTAACACCCTTAAAGCGGGCGCATCGGGATATTTATGTAAAACCAATCCGTTGAGTCGGTTGCGGGAAGCTATTCTAAAAGTTAGTGCTGGTGGGGTTTATATCACCAGCGATTTGGCAGAAGTTATTGCATTTAATAAGACAAAGTCAAGTCAATATTCGAATATTGACATGCTTTCTCGCCGCGAGATTCAAGTGCTCCGATTGATGGTCAATGGGCGTAAGAACATAGAAATCGCATCAGCATTGAGTATCAGCGATAAGACCGTGAGCACCTATCGCCGAAGGGTAATGGAAAAGTTGAATGTAAAAAACATTATAGACTTAGCACGTCAAACTCAAGGCTTAGACTTGGATATGTACCTAGACGACCCTGTTTAGCCTTCCACTCAATATATTTTTTAGCTTGTGGTATTGTACAATTTCCTCTAACAGTTCTGCATGATGGGATTTGTGGTCTTCTTCTGTTTTTTCTTGAAGTGCCGAAACCTTTTCATCAATGAGTTGGCACCTAAATCGAAGCATAGTTTCTAGAATCCAATGCGGCAACGCCTTGGACTTCTCCATTACAAATATATTTTTCCGTTCCCAGTCGTGGAGTGTATATTGCTCGTCTTGCAACAGTAAACTTGACACTTCATTGGCAAGTTCAGAAGACAAATCGGAAACAAAAGTATCTACCGAAATAGCGCCCTTGTTACTTAATTCTTGTAAAATTTTTGGGTAAAGAAGTTTAAACGATTGGGTAGTAAAATCGATTTCATCTTGTTGTAAATCCAAATAAATCTTCTCAAAAACACGCTTGGTAACCTTTGAGGGTATCGTTTTTAAGTCTCCCGTTTTTTCATCAATCTCCAACATAGGCTCCTCAAAAGTAACTTCCTCTTGCCCGTGTTGCAGCAAAATTTTGATGATATTCTTTTCCAGCTCAAAGCGTGTATTGACCTGAGGAGTATTGGCAGGAACAACTGCCATGGGTTGTTTTGGCTGCGATTGAGGAGTCTTTGTCGGCTTTTTTTGAGCCACTTGTGCAAGGGTAGCAAAAAGAACCTCTTCGCTAATGTCCATTTGCGAAGCACATGAGTGCACATACACTTCTTGCTTAATCGGATCTGGAATTTTAGCAATGCTTTGTACCATTTCCCGAATGGTTTCTGCCTTTTTTATAGGGTCTTGTGCCGCCTCATCAACGAGTAAAGCTGCCTTAAACTGGATAAAATCTTTGGCATTTTCTGCCAAAAAATGCTCCATCTCTTCCTTATCGTGTGTTCTGGCAAAACTATCCGGGTCTTCGCCTTCGGGGAATGAACACACACGTACATTCATACCCGCTTCCAAAATCAAATCGACGCCCCTAAGCGAGGCACGTAAACCTGCTACATCGCCATCAAACAAAACCGTATTGATGGCACTAGGTGGCAAAAGGCAACATGAATGCTACTTGCTTTTTGTGCTTCGGCACTACGAATAAGGCGAATTTGCTCAGGGGTTAGTGCCGTTCCAGAAGAAGACACTACGTTTTTCACTCCCCGTTGGTGCATCTGAATCACATCTGTATAGCCCTCTACCAAATAACAATTGTTTGCTTTGGCGATGCTTTGCTTCGACTGAAACAATCCATAAAGCACCTTGCTCTTGTTATAAATCTCACTCTCGGGTGAGTTCATGTATTTGGCTGCCTTTTTATCTTGAGTTAGAATACGTCCCCCAAAGCCCAACACACGCCCCGACATGCTATGAATGGGAAACATCACCCGACCTTTAAAACGATCGAATTTCTTGTCTTCCTTCACAATTGTTAATCCTGTTTTTTCTAAAAACTCCAGCTGATAGCCCGCCTTTACGGCAGCATCTGTAAGTGCCCCCCACTCGTTTGGGGAATAGCCCAATTGGAAGTCACGAATGGTTTGGTCTGTAAACCCACGCTCCCGAAAATAACTCAACCCAATCGTCTTGCCTGGTGTGGTTTCCCATAGCGCTTCTTGAAAAAAGGTATTCGCATAGGAACTGACCAAATACATACTTTCACGTGCACTTGCAGCTGCTTTTTGTGCGTCGTTTTGCTCGGTTTCCTCTATTTCAATATTGTACTTTTTGGCGAGATAGCGAATGGCTTCGGGATATGAAAAGTGTTCGTGCTCCATCAAAAAGGCAACCACATTACCTCCCTTTCCACTCGAAAAGTCTTTCCAAATTTGCTTTACGGGCGAGACCATAAAACTGGGGGTACGCTCATCGGTAAAAGGGCTCAGTCCTTTAAAATTGGATCCCGATTTTTTTAGCTGCACAAAATCCCCTATAACCTCCTCAAGTCGGGCGGTTTCAAAAACAGCATCTATGGTGGATTTTTGGATCACAGCTAAAAATAAGCCCTAAAATACGGATTTTGTTATTTCTTCCGCTCAATAACATAACGCACCATTTCTTCTAGGGCATCACGAAATTCGTTTTGGGGAAAAGCGTGTAATTGGGTAATCGCTTTATCTTTATAATCATGCATTTGCGCAATGGCATAATCAAGTCCGCCACGCTCTTTTACAAATGCAATCACTTGCTTTACACGTTTTTTGTCTTTGTTGTGATGGCGAACCGATTGAAGCAACCACTTTTTTTCTTTATCAGTACAGGTATTTAACACATGAATAAGCGGTAGCGTCATCTTCTTTTCACGAATATCAATCCCCGTTGGTTTTCCAATTTTCTTTGCTCCGTAGTCAAACAAATCATCTTTGATTTGAAATGCCATGCCAATATTTTCACCAAATGCACGCATTTGTTCAACAACATTCTCAGCAACATGTACCGAAGCAGCTCCCAAAGCACAACAACTTGCAATAAGGGTTGCTGTTTTTTGGCGAATGATTTCATAATAGACCGCTTCATCAATATCCAAACGGCGGGTTTTTTCAATCTGCAGCAGTTCGCCCTCACTCATTTCGCGCACAGCGACAGAGATAATTTCAAGCAAATCAAAATCTTTATAATCAATGCAAAGCAACAAGCCTTTCGAGAGTAAATAGTCCCCAACCAAAACTGCGATTTTGTTTTTCCACAGCGCATTGATAGAAAAAAAACCACGACGCTGATAGCTTTCATCCACCACATCGTCATGAACTAGCGTAGCGGTATGAATCAACTCAATAACTGAAGCCGCACGGTAGCTTCGTTCGTTTACTTCATTTTTGCCCAACATTTTCGCTACCAAAAAAACAAACATGGGACGCATTTGCTTTCCTTTTCGATTTACGATATAATACGTA
>JBMYLU010000091.1:0-4264 GCA_049596595.1 Flavobacteriaceae bacterium
AAATTTGTAAAGTCGGAATCGCTATAAGCGGAATATCGATGGCAAAACACAAACCTTTGGCAGCCACGCTACCAATACGCAAACCTGTAAACGACCCCGGACCTTCACTCACCGAAACCGCATCGAGTTGGTTGGGGTTTAGCTTTGCTTCATTAAGCACTTCGTCTATAAATACATGTAACTGCTTGGCGTGTGAAAACCCGCCGTCCAGAAGTTTTCTGGAGGCTATGCATTCTTTGTCCTTACTTAATGCCACCGAACATTGTTCTGTAGCGGTTTCTATGTGTAGCAGATATGCCATGCGGCAAAAATACTACTTAAAGCGTTAGCGGAATACCAAAGTAAAACTCTAGCACTTTTATTTTAAAAATTGCATCAAACTTGGCGCGTAGTTCTTCAGATACTGCCTGGTCGTAGCGTTGTTTGGCTTGTGAAAACTGTAAAGAGGTAGCAGCACCAGCGTTAAATCTGTCTAGCGCATACTGATAGGCTTCTTTTCTTGCCTTGGTCGTTTTTTGGGCTGCCTCGTAGGCTTTTAATGCCCCTTTGGCATCGTTATAGGACTGATAAATGGTGCGCTCCAGCTCTTGTTGTTGTTGGACCAGTCGCGTGTTGGAACGCTCCAAATTTACTTTATTTCGCCGTACGTTGTTCTTTACCGAAAGCCCGTTAAGCACTGGTATTCGCAGGCTCAACCCAAAATTTTGTCCATCGTTGAGTTTTAATTGATCCCCAATGGGTAAATGCGGGGCGACGGCAGTTTGCGGTTGTGGGCTTACCACTTGTTGTCCTGTTGCAGCCACCGTTCCAATAGGCACATTGGTTAAGGTTCCCGTAGGTACCAATCGGTCAGCGTAGGAAATTCGAGAGTTATAGCTGTAAAATCCCGATAAGGTGGGCTGATAGGCAGCTTTCGCAATTTTCAGGTTGGCTTCGGCAATGTCTACATTGGTTTTCGCAAACATGATATCGTTTCGAGAGCCGAGTGCCTTTTCGTACAATTCCTCGGGGGTTTTATCTAAAATCATAGACGCTACCATATCATAATCCGTATCGGCAATAGCAAACTGTTCAACATCTTCTAAAAGCAACAATTGCGCCAACGAAATACGGGACAATTCATACTTGTTTTGAGCAATAACCCCCAATTGTTCTTGGTTTGCTACTGTGGCTTCTAACTCAAACAATTCGCCTTTGGGTAATCTGCCTGCATCCACCGAGGCTTGTGTTTCCGCTAGCTCTGATTTTGCCACCAAAAGCTGTTGATTTTGTATGGTAAGATTTTCTTTGTCAAAAAGAACTTGCAAATAGCCATTGACCACCAAAAGCATTACGTCCTCTTTCATGTCTTCCAACTGATATTGGCGCGATAATATGCCCAAATTAGCACTTAGCATTTGGTAGATATTACGCCTCCCACTATAGATGGTAACCCCCATATCAACCGAAACATTCGAAAACTGATTTGTCATGTCTTCAAATACGTTTGTGGTAAGGTTTCGGTTCAAACCCACATTCCATGAATGCCCAGCCGAAAGATTCAGCGACGGCAAAAAATTACCCATCGCTTGACTTTTACCTGCCTGAGCGTCTAGCACATCTAAATAGGCTTGTTTAATCTGTAAATTGTTTTTTACAGCATGCTCAACGGCGGCTTCCAACGTCCATGGAGTAGCCCTTTCGGATTCCTGTCCAAAGCTGAGAGCGAAAATCAAAGCGGCAATACATGATAAAATTCTACGCATCATCTTCGGTATTAGCGTTCTTATCGTCTTCTTTTTCTTCGGTGCGGTTCCATACTTTTACTTCATCCTCTTGAGCAACACCCTCCAAAATCTCCACGTTAACCCCATCGGAAATGCCGAGTTTAACCTCACGGCGTTCAAACTTCTGATCGCCAATCATCACCTCCACATAGGGGTCTTGTGTTTTGCGGTCAAACTGAATAAGCGCCTCGCGCAACGCCAAAACATCCTCTTTTTTGTCAAGTACTAACGAGGCATTTGCGCTGTAGCCGGCACGGACAAAAATGCTATCGTTTAATTCCATATCGGCTTCAATTTTAAACTGTACTGAGCCCTGTTCTTCTGTTCCCTTTGGCGCAATAAAAGTCAAATTAGCATCTAGTTCTTGATCTTCAATAGCGCCCAAACTTACTTTTAGGGGTGCACCCACACGTAATGAAGCTACCTCTGCCTCATCGACTTTTCCTTCAAAAATCATTTTAGTTAAATCGGCTATAGCTGCAATGGTCGTTCCTGCGTTAAAACTATTGGATTCGATTACTTGATCGCCTTCTTTAACAGGAATTTCCAGTACTGTCCCCGAAACTGTTGCTCGGATATCGGTATTTGCAGCGCTAGAACCACCAATAGAACCTTCTTTGATAATTTTAAGGTCGCTTTGTGCGTTGAGCAAATCTTGTTTGGCTTGGTTGTATTGCAATTCAACAGACGTAAATTCTACATTAGAAATGATGCCTTTGTCGTAAAGGCTTCGATTTCGATTGTATTCTTTTTGTTGGGTGTTAAGTGTAATTTCTGCTTTTTTTACACGTCCTTGCGCGGCATTCAGGTTTTGTTCGTTTGGCACAACTTTAATTCGTGCAATGAGCTGACCGGTCGTTACTTTATCCCCTTCCTCGACCAAAATACGGTCGATGATTCCTCCAATTTGTGGCTTTACCTCAACCTCGTCTTCAGGGATGACCTTTCCTGTAACCACGGTCTCTTTTTCAATGGTTGTTTTAAATAGTTTTTCGGTCTTATAGGTGATTGCCGACTTGCTGTTGGTTTTGGCAAAATAGGCTGCTGAAAACAACACACCAATGACTAAAACACTGATAAGTAGATATTTGACTATTTTTTTCATGTTAAAGGGTTTTCGTTATTATTCTTCTCTTAATGCGTCTATAGGTTTGATGCTTACTGCCCGCTGTGCTGGGATAAGTCCGATTAACGTACCGAGTCCAATCATAAGTGCCAAGGCACCCAAAATAAATTTGATAGGCACAGTTGGGTTTGTGTATGGGAATGTGGAGCTATCAGAGGTCATTACATTTATGATGGCTAAAACTACAGCACCCAAAATGATACCTAAAATTCCCGCAATAAGGGTCAAAAACACGGACTCAATTATAATTTGCATTTTGACTTCTAAAGGAGTTGCACCTAATGCACGGCGTATACCTAACTCTTTGGTGCGTTCTCGAACAGATATCAACAAAATATTTCCAATACCAATAATCCCCGCCAAAATGGTAGCAATTCCCACTACCAGCGATAAGATATTCATCCCACTAGAAAATCCTTTCACCCTATTAAACACCTCGCCAAGATTAAAACTTCCAAAGGCGCGTTCGTCGTCGGGATGAACACGATGCTTCAATTTAAGAGCTGCCTTAATGTCTTTTTCAACAGCAACAACGTCTGCATCGTCATAAGCTGCCATGGCAAACCAGTCCACATTATCTCCAGTGTTATACAGTTTTTTAAAAGTGGTAAAGGGGATAAAAATATCGCTGTCACTTTCAAAACCACCGCCTGGTGTATATTTATGTACACCCACAACTTTGAAAAATAAATTATCTATTTGAATGTATTTCCCAATGGGGTTCTCTTTTTCTTCAAAAAGTTCAGTCTGTGTACGTTCGCCAATTATACACACTTTACGTTCTTGTTCAATGTCGGCTTGATTTAAAAAACGACCTCCTTCAAAAATATCTTTAGATGCAATTTTAACTAAAATAGGGAAGTCGCCATACACCGCATAAGTGCCGTTGTTTCCAGCGCGTTTTACATTTGCTCCACCGCCTCCAAAAACGCCTCGAGCAATTCGTGGGGCAATATATTGTAGCTGTGGGATGCGGTCTGCCAAATAGGTTTCATCATTTAACTTAAGTTGAAGGCTGCGTCCTGTTCTAAATCCTTGGTAGGGAATACTGGTACGCTGCGCCCAAACAAAAAGACTGTTAATCGCCACTTCTTCAAATTCACGCTCAAAACCATTGTCAAGACCTTTTGAAGCCCCTGAAAGTGTGATGTAAATAAAAATTCCCCAGAGGACCCCAATCACCGTTACTACAGTTCGTAACTTATTTTTTTGGATGGACCCAAAAATTTCTTGCCAAGTATCTCTATCAAAAAGGGTTCTAAACATTATTCGTCTCTTAAGGCAATGATAGGTTTGATTTTAGCAGCACGGCGCGCTGGAATATAGCCGGCTATAGCACCAAACAAGATTAAAATTAAGGTTGCGCCAACAG
>JBMYLU010000092.1:0-2041 GCA_049596595.1 Flavobacteriaceae bacterium
CTGTGGCAACCGTACCCACCCTACTTGATTTGGTAAAACGCAAAGAACTCGGAAACCACGAGGTACACCAAGGCGATGTTGCCTTATTTGCCAGCGTTGGTGCCGGCATGAATATCAATGCGTTTTCGTATAAGTTTTAAGTTTATTTCAGCGCTGATCCAATAGGATTTCCTATGGTCCCGGTGGGATTGCTAATTCCCAAAATAGCGCAAATTGTGGGGGCTATATCCGTAATATTAGTTCGCTCATACGTACTTCCTTTTTTCACACCCGCTCCAAACAACATCAATGGAACATGAGTGTCGTATATGTATGCAGAACCGTGTGTTGTACCCTTTTTTCGGGTGGCAATGTGTCCGGGAAGCAACGAGAAAACAATGTCACCCGATCGTTTAGGATGATGTCCACGCTGCAAACGCTCAATAAGCGGATTGTTTTCGTTCATTTTCAAAAGCGCATCCGTATCATATGCCGCGGCAATCCCCTCAAAAGAAGTAATCAAAGAAACTAACGACGATTTGATTTGTTTAGGGTCTAAGCTTTTTGCAGCCAACGCATCATAATCCAAAAAGATTTCGTTGTTTGATATATTGCGAATCAGAGTGTCTGTTCCAAAAAATGAGGCTAAGTGTTCTTTTATCTTGTTTTCAAAGTCCTTTTTCTTAAAGTAGCCCGCAGGGATTTTGTTATCCATTAAGTATTGTGGAACATGCGCTACCCCATGATCAGAACTTAAAAATACGGTGTATTGCCCTTTTCCTACTTGTTTATCTAGTGCGGCAAATAAGCGTGCCAAATCCATATCCAAACGTACATAGGTGTCTTGCAATTCTTTGGAATTTATCCCAAAAGCATGCCCTACGTAATCTGTTGACGAATAGCTTATCATCAACACATCGGCATCGGCATCTGTGCCTAAATTTTCCCCCTTTAACGCAGCCAAAGCAAAATCGGTCACTAAACTATTCCCAAAAGGGGTCTCTTCTATTATATCATAACCTCCATTATTTTGGGCTAAGCTAGCCAAATCATAAGGGAATGTTGGCGTTTCTTTACCTTTAAAAACACGCTCATATGGAGTATTATCGGAACCACTCTCGATGTAGGTCTCCATGGGGGAATAGGTTTCCCAAGTGGTCATATAATTATCAATAACTCTTTTCGAATTAAAATCTTCAGCCCATTGCGGTAGCGCATCCATATAAAATGTACTGCTCACAAATTTCCCTTCGTCTTTTCCCGAAAACCAATACGCCCCATTTGCAGCATGCCCAATAGATAAAATAGCGCTTCTGTCTTTGATAGAAATCCCGATGGCTTTACCGCGTGACTGCGTAGCCAGTCTGTTTTCATCGGCAAATGTGGATACTAAAAGTTGTGTTGGTGCTTTTTTTCCAGCTTCAGAGTAGGTTCCCACGCCCTGATACTTTGCATCACCCACGCAATACTGTTCCTCTCCTGTTGCTTTATCAAACCAATCATTCCCGATGATACCGTGAATAGCAGGTGGAGTGCCTGTAGAAATACTCGCATGTCCAGGACCTGTTTTTGTTTGGGCATAGTCAAAGTGATGGTTTTTAGCCACAAACCCTTGATGGTAAAATCGTTTAAACCCATCATTTCCATAGTGGTTTTCGAATCGGGTGAGGTAGTCCATGCGCATTTGGTCAACTACAATTCCCACTACGAGTTTTGGTTTTGAAGATTGTATAGGACTATCACAGCAAACAAAAACCAGCAAAAAAACTAAAGGCAATAATTTGGTGTTCATGATGTGGAATTTTTACAAATGTATTTTTTTATTGGAGTCCTAACCTTAAGCTAATATTATTTTTTTACATTCGTTCACATGAAACTATTACACCACATTGGTGCCTATTTTCTGATGCTTCGCATGGTTTTTATCAAGCCTACCAAGGGCAAAGTAATGCGAAAACTCATTTTTCAAGACATTCAAGACCTCATTATTGGATCGCTTGAGAAGGAATTCCTTAAATACATAAGAATAACCTCAAGCAATAAGGCAAAGTTTCCCGTAATC
>JBMYLU010000092.1:2051-4155 GCA_049596595.1 Flavobacteriaceae bacterium
AGCCCGCTTATTCCAAAAAACTTGGTGGGCTTTGCCACGCGTCAATCTGTTATTTTGGAGTTTGCCCCTACATTTATGTGCATCATTTTAGCAGGAAAAGTAGGGTCGTATATCACCTCTAGTATTGGCACCATGCGTGTTACGGAACAAATTGATGCTTTGGAAGTTATGGGTATTAATTCGGTTAATTACTTGGTATTCCCAAAAATCATTGCCATGTTATTGCTGCCAATAGTGATTAATATTTCTATGTTTTTAGGAATTCTCGGCGGATATGCAGCTACCCTTTACGGTGGATTTTCCAGTAGTGCCGATTTTATTGAAGGAATACAAATGGACTTCAAACCGTTTCATGTGGTCTATGCGTTCATAAAAACATTACTTTTCGCATTAATCTTAGCAACCATTCCTTCGTATCACGGCTATTATATGAAAGGTGGCGCACTAGAAGTGGGTAAAGCTGCAACGGTAGCTTTTGTGTGGACTTCGGTTGTGATTATTGTGTTAAACTACTTTGTAACGCAACTACTACTTGCCTAATGATTGAGCTTCAAAACATAGTAAAATCCTTTGATGGACGTGAGGTGCTAAAAGGCATAAGTATGATTTTTGAGCCTGGAAAAACAAATCTGATTATTGGGCAAAGCGGCTCAGGAAAAACAGTGTTATTAAAATGTTTGTTGGGACTACACCAACCCGATGGGGGTGAAATGTTATTTAACAACCAAGCCTTTGGCAAAATGAACGATAGCGAACGAAGAACGCTGCGTCAAGAAATGGGGATGGTATTTCAAGGAAGCGCATTGTTTGACTCCATGACCGTTTTGGAAAACGTGATGTTTCCTATGCAAATGCTAACCAAACGTTCTGATAATGATATGCGGGAGGCTGCCGAAGAAGTCATTGAGCGTGTAAATTTAGTTGATGCACAAGAAAAACTTCCTGCCGAACTTTCTGGCGGGATGCAAAAGCGTGTTGCCATTGCGCGAGCTGTAGTAATGAAACCCAAATACCTCTTTTGCGACGAACCCAACTCAGGACTAGATCCCAAAACGGCTATTGTTATCGACAACCTGATTCGTGAGATTACGCAAGAAAACAACATCACTACTGTAATAAACTCCCACGATATGAACTCTGTGATGGAAATTGGTGATACTATTTTGTTTTTGAAAGACGGCCTAAAAGCTTGGGAAGGCAGCAAAGAAGAAATATTTAAGACCGACAACAAAGCCATTACCGATTTTGTGTATTCCTCTAACTTGATGAAAAAAGTAAAGGAAGTTTATCAGTAGATTTACTGCCTTACACTAGGTACAACAACAAGTGTAGCCTCTTCTAAGGCTTCGTAGCTTAAAAGTTCTTTTTTCAGCCTTTTTACTGCCATGGAATCCATGTCTACCAATCCTAACGGGTTAAGGACAATCTCTTCGGTAGTCCCTCTTGTGTAACGAATTTCTGCAGAAGTTTTGAGGTACTCGCCAAAGGACAATGGTGTAACGTGAGTTTCAAGAAATGCATTCGCTTCTTTACGAAAACGGTTTTCATCAAGGGCACGAACAAAGGTTATCCCTGCAGGAATCATTACCAAAAGGGCAGCAAAACTAACAAGCCTTGCCGTATAGCGTCGTTGCCTGGAATCGGCATATTGAATCATGGGAAAACGCAATACTTTAATGACCAAAAAAGAGGCAAAGGCGATAAACGTCGCGTTGATAAAAAACAAATACAACGCGCCTAACGCATAGCTAGGATTTGCCACAGCAATTCCATAGCCAATAGTACACAACGGAGGCATAAGTGCCGTGGCAATCGCAACGCCAAAAATCACCGAGGCAATCGTTCCTTTTTTGGTGCGGGCAATGGCAAGTGCAGCACCGCCAAAAAAAGCAATAAAGACATCCCGAATGTCAGGTTGGGTGCGCGCTAATAACTCTGAAGATTCTTGCTGTAATGGAAAAAATAAAAAGTATAAGGTTGCTGTTGTAACACTCAACAATACCATTACAATAAAGTTCTGCGTGGCTTGTTTCAGCATGGATAAATCGTTGATAGCTAAAGAAACACCCGTTGCCAACACTGGACCCATAAGCGGGGCAATAAG
>JBMYLU010000093.1:0-4106 GCA_049596595.1 Flavobacteriaceae bacterium
TCGGTTTTATCCTCAGCAGCAAAATCTAAGGCAACGGAGTTTACACAATAACGCAGTCCTGTGGAGGTGGGTCCATCGTTAAACACGTGTCCCAAGTGCCCGTCACAACTATTGCAGATGATTTCGGTGCGAATCATACCGTGAGTAGTATCTTTTTCATAACGAATTTTTCCTTCTATGGCATTGTCAAAACTAGGCCAGCCGCAATCGCTTCTAAATTTTGAGTTACTCTCAAAAAGGGGTTCTTTGCATGCCATGCAAGCATAGGTTCCCTTCTCAAAATGGAGGTTGTATTCTCCGGTGTGTGGATATTCAGTCCCCTTTTCTCTGAGAATGCGAAAAGCTTCTGGGCTGAGTTTGTCTTTCCAAAACGCATCTGTTTTTTTCATATCAACGGGTGTTTTTACGGTTTTTTCGACAGGTTGTTGCCCACAAGCACTAAGCGTTACTGTCATGCAGACATGAATTAAAAATAGTGTTTTCATGATTTTTGAATAAAAGATTTGATGTGTTGCAGTACTTGTTCATCCCGAAGAATCTTACGATGACCAAGCCCTTTGGTCTTCATTAAGGTAGCATTTGGATGATGTTTTGCAATGTTGTCGGCACAGTCAACACGCACGTCATAATCCCCTTCATCGTGAAGAATAAGTGAGGGTATTTGGAGTTTTTGTACAGCAACAAATGGGGAATAATCATCAATTTTCAATGCATACTTTTTCTCGAAATAGCTTGTCATGCGGTCTGAGGTTTTTTGTTGTAATCCAACCGACAGTATGTAGTTATCAAAAATCGTGCGCATGTTGTCCGCAGCACCAAGCGTTACAATTTTTTTAACACGATTGGGGGTTTTGCAATAATTGTAAATTGCCATTCCTCCAAACGAGTGCCCGATGAGGTAATCAAATCCATATGTAGCATCTAAGTGCGCAATTGTGGCAATCATTTGTAAGATGTTGGTCTGTTTTCCTGATGATTTTCCGTGTGCAGGAGCATCGTATGCCACTACGTGGTAGCCGTCTTCGTGCAATGTTTCTGCTATACGATACATTTGTGTTCCCCTGCCACTCCAGCCGTGGGCTAAAAGCACTTTTTCTCCTGAGCTTTTCCATGTATAGGTTGCAATAGTCCTATCAATTTCAGGTATGTTTTCTTGTCCTTGGCTGCAATGTCTCAGGGCTTTTTGTTCCTTTTCGGGAATCTTAAACTTTAGGGGTTTTGAGAAAATATAGGCTGCCAAACGCATCGTTAGATAGGGAGAAATGAACTCCATACTTTTAAATATTAGACGCAGCCATAAGGGTACGGCAAACCCTTGATGATGTTTTTTTTTCTTTTCCATTTAAGACAAAGGTAACATTCTTAACTTTCTGGTTTTAAAACATTTTTTGTTTATTTGAACAAACAATCAGCATGCCATCACATAAAAAAGGGGATAAAAAATTGCTACGCGCTTGGGCTTCTTATGACTGGGCAAATTCGGTTTACTTCCTCGTTGTTATTTCAACTATTTTCCCCCTTTATTATGGCTATATCTGTGGCGACGAAACCCACTTAGTAGTTTTCGGCAAATCATTTAAAAATACGGCACTTATAAGCTACGTTACCGCCTTAGCCTTTTTGGTAATTGCATTTTGGTCACCCATTCTTTCGGGGATAGCCGATTATATGGGCAACAAAAAACGCTTTATGCAATTTTACTGCTATTTGGGTGCTGCGGCTTGTATTGGTCTCTATTGGTTTGAAATTCAAAATATTTACGTGGGCTTACTGTTTTATTTTTTGGCTTTGGTGGGCGCATGGTCAAGTTTGGTATTTTACAATTCATATTTGCCCGATATTGCTTTTCCCGAACAACAAAATCGCATTAGCGCCCGAGGATTTGCGCTTGGCTATGTTGGTAGTGTTTTGTTGCTTTTGGTAAACTTATTTATGGTTTTAAGACCCGAAGCTTTTGGTATTGTTGGAACGGGTGGCGAAGCCTCACTAAAAGCAATGCGTTATTCGTTTATTACAGTCGGAGTTTGGTGGTTTGGCTTTAGTCATATAGCCTTTTACCATTTACCGCGCGGTAACAAAGAAAAAGTCCTCACTAAAGATATCTTTTTTAATGGCTATCGGGAGTTGAAACTAGTCTGGAAAAGCTTGCGCGATCTAAAGTTTTTAAAAGGCTACTTGGGAGCGTTTTTTGTGTTTAGTATGGCACTTCAAACGGTAATGTTGGTTGCTGCTTACTTTGGCGAACAAGAAATTTCATGGTCAGGAGAGGAGAAAACCATGGGGTTGATTATCAGTATTTTATTAATTCAAATCATTGCCATTTTTGGCGCATTGATGGCGTCAAAATTTGCCAACCGTTGGGGCAATATCAAAACTTTAATTGTATTGAATATCATCTGGTTGGTATTGTGTGTTTGCGCTTACTTTATTTATGAGCCTATTGAATTCTATATTGTAGCCGGATTTGTGGGACTTTGTATGGGAGGTATTCAATCGGTGGCGCGTTCCACATACTCACAACTTATCCCAGATACCCTTGATACTACATCGTATTTTAGTTTTTACGATGTTGCCGAAAAGGTTGGAATCGTAATAGGTATGCTGATGTACGCCACCGTTGATCAAATTACAGGAAGTATGCGCAGCTCCGTTTTGGTCTTTGTTGTTTTTTTCTTCATCGGAGCCATATTACTGATTCGTTTACAGCGGAAAAACAATCAAACAATTTAGGAGTTGTTACTTTTTGGTAACATCCCCCGAGCCGACAATCTTTTTTTCAACGCGCTTTACGGTTTTGTTGATTTCAATATCCCCTGAACCAACAATTTTAGCATCTAATTCTTCCTCTGCGTGGAACTTTATATCTCCTGAACCTACCACTTTTCCTTCGCAAATGTTTGCAATGAGTTCATCGCCGTCAATATCGCCCGAACCGGTAACTACGGCTTCAAAATAATCGGCTTTTCCAGACACCTCAATATCCCCTGAACCTGTTACGGAAGCTTTTACATTGGTTGCATCCAGGGCAACCTTTAAATCTCCCGAACCGTTTACCTGAAGTTTGATAGCATCCGATTTTAGCGGAAATGTTCCTTCAATTTCTCCTGAACCATTAAGCGACAGTTTTGAAACCTGCTCAACAGGAACAGTTATCGTAATATCCTTACCCTTTGATGGGCGCAATTCCACACGGTCTTTGCTTTTTATGATCAGTTTGTCATTTTTGGTAACAAGTTCAATGTTGTCCAGGATATTCTTTTCGCCCTCGAGGGTGATATTACCTTCTTTACCGTCTACTAAAACAACGTCAATGTTGCCGTTTACGCTAATTTCATCGTAATCTGCTACGTTGCGTTTTTCTGAGGTGATGTTGCCATCGCCTTTAATTTTTTTGCCCCATTGGGCTTGTGTGGGAATACAGATGGATAATAAAAGAGTAGTGAGGAAAATTTGAGTAATTTTCATGACGTATGTATTTTGGGTTAATACTACTGATAACGATTTTAAAGCACTTTTGTTACAGTGGCACAGCGTTTGAAACATATGCTATGTAATAAAAATTGCCTTTATTGTAGCCGCTTTTAAAATAAAAGCAGACAAAATGGCACATCAATAGATTATGTCCGAAACAAAAATTTTATCACTAGACACCCTTTTGCCACAAGATTTGGAAGACGAAGCGGAATTGATTCCTCTTATGACAACCGATGATGAGGAAGCCATTCAAAAAGAACCTATTCCTGAAGAACTTCCCATTCTTCCGCTTAAAAATACGGTGCTTTTTCCAGGTGTTGTTATTCCCATAACGGCTAGCAGAGACCGCTCTATAAAGTTGATTAAAGATGTTAACAATGGAAATAAGCTTTTGGGTGTAGTGGCGCAACAAAATGGACAAACAAAGTCACCTTCCCCCGACGATTTATACCAAAAAGGCACATTGGCAAAAGTGCTGCGTGTATTAAAAATGCCCGATGGAAATACAACCGTAATCTTACAGGGAAAAAAACGATTTCAAACCCTTGAATATACTGCAGAACAGCCTTTTTTAAAGGCCAAAGTTGCTGCGTTGGATGAAATCCGCCCAGAAGATACTGACCCTAGTTTTT
>JBMYLU010000094.1:0-4083 GCA_049596595.1 Flavobacteriaceae bacterium
GTAAAAAAGTTAAACTGGTCTCCTGATATTATTCATGTTCAAGGATGGATTGCTTCGCTGGTGCCTTTGTATTGCAAGTTTTATTTTAAAGATGAGCCTTTGTTAGCAAATACTAAGGTTGTAACTTCTTTCTTTACACCCCCTTTTGAAGGTAAATTGGATGGAGATTTGTTTTCAAAAATTGCTTTTGATGGCATAGCTCCTGAGCATATGACAGACTTAAAAACACCAACTCTTGACGCCATGTTTACCAATGCAGCACTACACTCAGATGGCATTATTCTTGCTAGTGATGGCGTAAGCGATGTAGTGAAAAAAATCATATACAACAGTTCAAAACCCATTTTAAAACTGACTCAAGAAGGCGATGCGCTCACAGCCCATGAAACCTTTTACCAGTCTGAATTTTAATTGTCTTATGATAAAAAAGCTCCTACCCATTGCTATAGTGCTACTCCTATTTTCCTGCGATAAAAAATTTAACGAAGTTGGTGCAGAAATTTTTCCACCTAGCTCCATTCAAGCTAAAAAGGCAACGTATCCTGTAAAGGTTACGCACGCACTTGTTGATGTGGTTCAAACCAATAATCTGCCTGTATGGCAACTGGGGCAACGAGACGATAAGCTGTACGGAACAACTAGCGCAGCTATTGTAGCCCAAATGAATCTTAGTGGTTATGCCCCAAAATTTGGAGCGTACACTTACCAGCAAGAAATTGACAGTACATTTAACGAAATGGAAACCGTTACGGATGTGTGGCTTGAAATCCCATTTTATACCAATCAAAAAGATTCTGACGGCGATGGTCTAATTGACCAATACGATATTGATGATGATGACCCAAATAGTGACTCTGACGGTGACGGCGTTTCGGATATTGCGGAACGAAACAACGGTACCGACCCCACAAATCCTGACACAGACGGCGACGGAACACCAGATGGGCAAGACACGGATACAAAAAATCCCAATCCCGATAAAAAACTTTATGCGATTGACTCACTGTTTGGAAATAGACAAGCATTGTTTGACGTAGAAGTAAACAAACTCAATTACTTTTTACGTCAGCTTGACCCTAATCAAAACTTTGAGCAGGCTCAAGCATACTATTCTGACTTTCCAATTGCTACACACAAGACGCAACAACTTGGAAATGCAAATATGCAATTGGATTTTAATGAAATCATCGTAGAGGGGGAAAATAATAATTTAACTCCCAGACTACGTGTGCCACTAAACAAAGACAGCTTCCAACAGCTTCTAATTAACAAAGAGGGTGCAACGGAACTTTCCACAGCAGAACTTTGGCAAGATTACTTTAGGTCAATTTCTATAGAAACCAGCAATTTTAGCGCACCGCTATTGATGCTTTTGGATGTAAACAAAATGGCTATTCGTGTTGCCTATTCATATAAAGCCAAAAAGGCAGATTCTACAACTGGAGAAACAGAAGACAAAGAAGGAGAGTTTTTACTTAATGTTGGGTTGCTTAAATTCAACACACTCTCGCAAACCGTACCTGCTGATGCAACATTAAATGCCATAGTTTCTGCAACAAGCATTGAACAAGTCGCCCTAGGCGGTGGACTTGGGAGTCTTGCAACCCTTTCGTTATTCGAAGACAACGAGGTGCTGGAAGACATAAAAGGCAGACCATGGTTATTAAACGAAGCCAACCTTACGTTTCATGTGGACAAACAAGCAGTAAATCAGTTTGGATTACAACTTCCCAAGAGGTTGTATGTATACAATGCCGATACGGGTGCTCCACTAGTTGATTTTTCGAAAGATGTCAGCGCTACATCGGAACTGAACAAGTTAGTTTATGGAGGGTTCCTAATTGAAGAGGAAGACAAACAGTATTATAAAATTAGGGTTACCAACCATTTGCGTAATATTATCAGTAACGACTCTATAAATGCTCCCCTGCGCGTGTCGTTAACCAATGCTTTTCCCACACAAACAACGGTAATGATGGCGAAAACAACTAACACAGCCATTGAAAAACTTCCAGCCGGAGGCATTTCAGCGCCAAAATCGGCTGTTTTTGTAGGACCCAATCCTACCGACCCTGCACTTACCGATTTAAAGCTGCAATTGGAGCTGTACTATACTGAGGTAGAGTAGTTTTTTCCACATAGATTTATGTTGTATTTTTAAGGCAATTAAATCTATACACCATGCTAAATGGACTACTTATTCTAGCGATTACACTACTTGTGCTGCTTGCATTCAACTATTTACAATTCGTGTTTTTAAACTCTCTGAGCTCAAACGAGAACGGGTACGAAAAATTTACTTGCTTATCTACGGAATTCTGATGTCTCTTTGTGGAGCAGCAATACTAATTATTGACGAAAACCCACATGTGGGATGGCTTTACGTTCTTATTGGAGTTGGTTACCCAATAGCAAATTTGATAGCATATAGCAAAAAAACCTATAATTCCTTTCGAAGCCGTGCCACAGGTGCACCAATCATTTCACGGTATTTGGCTACGGTTCGGCGCGCAATAGGATAGCCTTTTTCGTGCAACAGGTTCATAAGTTGCTCATCGGTTAGGGGGTTGGATTTATCTTCAGCGGCAATCACATCGCCCAAGGCTTTTTTTACCTCAATGGTAGAAATATCTTCTCCGGCAGTATTCGTAATCCCCTCAGAGAAAAACCACTTAACCAGTTTGGTCCCATAGGGCGTATCTACATACTTACTGTTGGCAACCCTAGACACTGTAGAGATATCCATGCCAATGCGGTCGGCGATATCCTTCAAAATCATGGGTTTTAGTTGCTGCTCATCGCCAGTTAGAAAGTAATCTTGCTGAAATTCCATGATGGTTTTCATGGTTTCGTGTAGCGTGTGTTGGCGTTGTTTAATGGCATCAATAAACCACTGTGCAGCGTCTAGTTTTTGTTTGATAAATTGCACGGCTTTTTGCTGTTCCTTGCTTTTTTGTTTCGCCTCTTTGTAGCCTGAAAGCATGTTGCGATATTCGGAAGACACGTGGAGTTCAGGGGCGTTTCGCCCGTTGAGGATTAAATTTAGTTGCCCGTCTAAAAGCTGAATCGAAAAATCAGGCACAATTTGGGCATTTACTTTTGTATCACTGCTGTAGGCGGCACCGGGTTTTGGATTTAGTTTTTCGATTTCATACATACAGTCTTTCAACTGTTCATCGTCTATTTTGAGCCGCGCTTTTATCTTGCTAAAATGCTTTTTGGAAAAGGCGTTAAACTGTTTTTCCAGTAAGGCTACTGCATGTGTGATAGCTTCCGTTGGCGTCTTTCTTTTGAGTTGAATAAGTAAACATTCCCTAAGGTCTAAGGCACCTACTCCCGGGGGGTCTAGTTGCTGTACGGCATCCAGCACTTTGCGTACTTCTTGCTCGTCGGTGTAAATGTTTTCAGTAAACGCCAGATCATCGACAATGTCAATAAGTTCACGCCGAATATACCCACTCGTATCGATACTTCCCACCAAAAAGGCGGCGATACGGTATTCTTGTTCGGTAAAGGTAAAGGTGTCAAGTTGTGCCATCAACTGTTGATGAAAACTCACCCCGGCAGCATAAGGCACGTGCTTGTCTTCATCATCAGCGCTGTAGTTTTGCGCTCTAAGGCGGTATTCTGGAATTTCGTCATCGCTCAAATAGGCATCAATATCGATATCATCTGCTTCAATAATTTCGCCTGTATCTTGCTCGGGCGTGTCAAATTCTTCTTGTTCTGTATCGGATTCTTTGCCTGCAGCCAAAGCTGGATTTTCTTCAATTTCTCGAAGGACTTGTTGCTCAAGTGACTGTAACGGAAGTTGTATCAACCGCATTAGTTGAATTTGCTGTGGCGACAGCTTCTGCGAAAGCTTAAATTGTAGTTGTTGTTTAAGCATAAGTCATGTATGGGTTTTTAAAAGTACAAAAAACCCGCACCATTTCACCTAAAACTCCGCATTTAGTGGGGTACGTGGATAGGGAATCACATCTCGAATGTTAGACATTCCGGTGGTGTAGAGCACCAAACGCTCAAATCCGAGCCCAAAACCAGAGTGCACAGCAGTACCAAAACGGCGTAAATCGATGTACC
>JBMYLU010000095.1:0-4083 GCA_049596595.1 Flavobacteriaceae bacterium
GTAAGACCGATAACACGTCTTGTTTTGGTTTCTTCTAGCGTAAAATAAACTGGGGGTTGTTCGGATTGTTGGGTCACTCCTCGCGAAATGGGGAGAGCGGAAACTTCAGCAAGTGCATAACTAGCTGCTAAAAAGTTTACCCCTTTTTCAGGGGAAAAAAACAACTTCCCCTCATTGTTTAATACAAATGATCCTAGAGAAGGTAGTACTAGTTTTGTGTTTTGAACGTGTGCCTTCCAAGCGATAATTTGCTGATGTACGTTCATAACTGCACGCTCATAGCTCGTGCCATGAGTTTTTGCTAAGTGAGATGCCAGTATTCCATCATTAGATTGGAGTTGTTCATTAAAAGACAATCTCTTTGAGGGCGGAAAATAAAGTTGTCTCGCCTCATCAAAATAGGCTTCCTTATAAGATAACAAAAAAGCTCCAAATCCTGGAATGGCAACGCAGTCATGGCGGTACAATAAATAATGAATGTGCGCTGAAAGCTCCATATCACAAATGTACATTTTTTAAGGAAAAACAACAATTCCTGTTTTTGTATTTTTACAACTCCTAAGTCTTATGAAAAATACTGAGCTTATTGCCACACTCGCCTTGCCAAAACTTTCAAAAGTTGGGTGTATTACTGCCCGCAAACTGATTCGGCGCTTTGGCAGCGCAACAGATGTGTTTGAAAGGCTTCCGCGAACAAACGAGAAAAAATGGGAACCCCTCAAAAAGATATTTGGGCAGCCTGAAACAAAAACTGTTTTGTCTGCAGCAGAAAAAGAAGTTGCGCTTATGGAAAAACGAGGCGTTCAATGGATGATGCATTCACAGCCTGAATTTCCCCCATCGCTAAACCAGTGCGTAGATGCTCCACTTGTGCTGTTCTACTCGGGGCAGCCTTTTCCAAGTACCACCCGTATTATCAGTATAGTAGGCACACGACAGCCCAGTCCGCACGGGAGGGAATTTGTAAAGCAACTGGTGAAAGAACTTGCCCCTTATCAACCCATAATTGTATCTGGTTTTGCCTATGGTATTGACATTGAAGCGCAACTTGCTGCGCTAGAAAACGGTTTGGTTACCTATGGTTGTTTGGGACATGGCATTTTGGGGTGTTATCCCAAACAACATTTTAAATACAGAAGACGCATAGAAGAAACAGGCGGATTTCTTTCAGAGGTTTGGGCAAAAGAACCTTTTCAACGCGCACATTTTTTACAACGCAACCGCATTATTGCGGGTTTGGCACAGGCAACCATAGTGGTAGAATCTCGAGCAAAAGGCGGTGCACTAACTACATCCCAATACGCCCTTGGCTACCAACGGGATGTATTTGCCGTGCCGGGCAAGCCCGCTGACGTTGCTGCTCAGGGCTGTTTAGATCTTATTAAAAACCGAAAAGCCGAATGTATTACGAGTGGCGAAGATGTAGCGCGTATGTTGGGATGGCATCAACACAAAAAACCACCTCCACAAGCTTCGCTCTTTATTGAACTCGATGAAAAGGAAAAAAGGGTACTTAAGCAGATGAGCCACACCTCAAAACACATTGATTTGATTGCCCTAGACGCCAACCTAAAGGTGAGTGAAGTAGCGAGTATCCTATTCCAATTGGAAATGAAAGGTGCAGTGATGGCGCAAGCCGGCAAACAGTTTAAAACGATTTAACTGAAAACCCGATGTTTTTACGTACACGCTGCAAAACCTCTTGCGCAACCTTACGGGCTTTGTCAGCTCCTTTTTGCAGTTGCTCCTCCAGCATTTCGGGTTGTTGCATATAGGCATCAAACTGTGTTCGCACCTCAGCAAAACGCTCCAAAATGGCTTCAAACAGTGCCTGTTTGGCATGTCCATAACCAAAACCTCCCGCCTCATAATTTGTGCGCATAGCAGCGATTTGCGCATCGTTTGCGATCTGCGAATAAAGTGAAAACACCGTACACGTATCCGGGTTTTTGGGGGATTCTAGTGGTGTGCTGTCTGTGGCAATGGACATGATTTGCTTGCGCAGTTTTTTCTCGGGCAAGAAAATATTAATCGTATTGTCTTTGGACTTACTCATTTTACTGCCGTCGGTTCCTAGCACATGTTGAGTGTCCGTTTGCAGTTTTGCTTCGGGCATGACAAAGGTTTCGCCATAAGCAGCATGAAAACGATTCGCCACATCACGTGCCATTTCAAGGTGTTGTAATTGGTCTTTTCCCACGGGAACCCAATGGGCATCATAGAGCAAAATATCCGCTGCCATTAGCATGGGATAGGTAAAAAGTCCAGCGTTAACGTCTTCCAATCGGTCGGCTTTGTCTTTGAACGAATGTGCCAACGACAAACGACTAAAAGGAAAACAACAGTTTAAGTACCACGCCAATTCGGTTACTTCAGGCACATCCGATTGGCGGTAGAAACAGACCGTTTTGGGGTTTAGCCCGCAGGCGAGCCATGCTGCTGCGGTAGCATGCGTATTGGCTCTAAGTTGTTCGGCGTCTTTGATTTGCGTAAGCGAATGCATGTCAGCAATAAACAAAAATGCCTCTTCATCGCTTTGTTTTGCCATGTCAATGGCGGGCAGAATTGCGCCCAATAAATTCCCTAAATGCGGAGTGCCTGTACTCTGAATACCCGTGAGGATGCGTGCCATAAAAATTGTATTCTGCACAAAAATAACGGATTTCACGCATCAATCCCTATTTTTGACGTTATGGTTTACGTCCGCAAACTGCTTTTAGGGCTTTGGAACATCTGGTTTTATGTTCTCGCAGGAGTGGGGCTTTTTCTCTTTCTGCCATTCTTGCTTGTCTGTTTAACTCGAGAAAAGTGGTATCCAGGCATTTTTTTCGTAGGACGTTATATTTGGTCTCCCATTATTTTGTTTGGAATGGGATTTGTTCCTGTAATAAAATATAAATCCAATATAGACTATAGCAAGCAATACATGTTTGTTGCCAACCACCTGAGTATGATTGACATCATGATGGTGTTTATGACCATTCGTAAGCCTGCAGTTTTTGTAGGAAAAATGGAGCTTGATCGTATTCCCATTTTTGCCACAATTTATAAGCGCGGGGCTATTTTGGTCAATCGGGATAGTGCAACCAGCCGAAAAAATGTATACAAACAAGCCAAGCGCAAATTGGCTTTAGGCTTTAATATGATGATTTACCCCGAGGGATTGGTTCCAGAACCTAACGTATTTATGGCACCCTTTAAAAATGGGGCGTTTAGCATTGCCATTGAGCAACAAATTCCGATAGTTCCCATCACCCTCCCAGACTGTAAAAAACGTTTTCCGTTCCAGTTTTCGTACAAATACTGGGTAGGAAAACCCGGAATTGTTCGTGCCAACGTTCATGCGCCTTTTAGCACCAAAGGGTTAACGCAAGACGACATGCCTGAGCTCAAAGAAAAGGTATATCGGTTTATGGCTGAAAAATTAAAGGAAGAAGGGTATCAATAGCCCCTATTCCGCAGCAGCTATAATCTCTTTAATCTTCGCTTCGATTTCCTCGGCAAGTTCTGGATTGTCATCCAAAAGGGTTTTTACCGCATCGCGGCCTTGACCAAGTTTGGTGTCGCCATAGCTAAACCACGAACCGCTTTTTTTGATGATTTCAGCCTCTACGCCAATATCTAACAATTCGCCAATACGCGAAATTCCTTTACCGTACATGATGTCAAATTCTACCGTTTTAAACGGAGGAGCGACTTTATTTTTAACCACTTTCACGCGGGTTTTGTTTCCTAAAACGGCGCCGTTGGTGTCTTTAATCTGTGTAGAACGACGGATGTCCAAACGCACCGAAGCGTAAAATTTCAACGCATTTCCACCTGTGGTGGTTTCTGGGTTTCCAAACATAACCCCAATTTTTTCACGCAACTGGTTGATGAAAATCACCGTACAATTCGTTTTGCTAATCGACGCGGTAAGTTTACGCAAGGCTTGTGACATCAGGCGGGCGTGGAGTCCCATTTTGGAGTCGCCCATTTCGCCTTCAATTTCACTTTTTGGTGTAAGTGCTAGTTAACACCTACTAAAGTTGTAGTTGTTGGACAAGTAAATGCACCAAGTAACGCCAATTGAAGTGAGTCTAA
>JBMYLU010000096.1:0-4001 GCA_049596595.1 Flavobacteriaceae bacterium
CAATTACGGAAACTGGATGTACAACGCCGGAGTGGGGAACGACCCTCGTGACAGAAAATTTAACATTGCATGGCAAGCCGAACGCTATGACCCTAAAAATACCTACCAAAAAACCTGGCTACAAACAACCCTATTCTAATGGAATTAAGACTCATACTTGGCGACCAACTAAACGAAAACCACTCATGGTTTACAGCGCTCGACAATAGGGTTTTGTATGTGATGTTTGAAATGCGTCAAGAGACGGACTATGTGAAACACCACATCCAAAAAGTGGTTGCCTTTTTTGCTGCCATGCGCACTTTTGCACGAAAACTGGAGCAGGACGGACACCAAGTATTGTATTACACCATTGACGACCCTAACAACTGCCATGATCTCAAAAAAAATATTGAGAACGTTGTGCAACTTTTGGATGCATCCGCATTTGCATACCAACTCCCCGATGAATACCGATTAGATCAACAGCTTAACGAAATATGCAAAAACCTAAGTGTTCGAACCAAAGGCTATGATACCGAGCATTTTTTGACTACTCGGACTGAGTTAGCGAAATTTTACGAAGGTAAAAAGGCATTAGTCATGGAGTTTTTTTATCGCCATATGCGTAAAAAACACCAATACCTTATGGTAGACGGGCAACCCGAAGGAGGGAGTTGGAACTACGATAAATTTAACCGAAACACTTGGAAAGGAGGGCGTATACCCCCGCCCTACACCCCCGACGCAACTTTGGCAAAAGAAATCTATACGCAAGTAAAAGCTGCCGGAATTGAAACCATTGGCACATTTGACAACCCATTTTTGTTTGCTGTTTCTAGAGATGAATCGCTCAAACAACTCGATTATTTTTGCGAACACCTTTTGCAAGATTTTGGCACCTATCAAGATGCTATGCATCAAGACGAAACAAATTTGTTTCACGCCCGAATTTCGTTTAGCCTTAACGTAAAACTCATTGACCCAGCCGAGGTAATTGAAGCTGCCATTGCAGCCTACAGAAAAAGCGAAGGGAGCATCAGCTTATCGCAAATAGAGGGGTTTGTACGGCAAATTTTGGGGTGGCGCGAATACATTCGAGGGTTGTATTGGAAGGAGATGCCCGCCTACAAACAAAAAAATGAACTCAATAATTTTGGGAAACTTCCTCATTTTTATTGGACAGGCGATACTAAAATGAATTGTCTTAAAACAAGCATCAAAAACAGTTTGGACAACGCCTATGCGCATCACATTCAACGCCTGATGATTACGGGAAACTTTGCCTTATTGCTGCAAACTCACCCCGATGAGGTAGATGATTGGTATTTGGGGATTTACGCCGATGCCGTAGAGTGGGTACAACTGCCCAACACAAGAGGGATGAGCCAGTATGCCGATGGGGGTATTTTAGCGACAAAACCCTATGTGTCGTCGGGGTCGTATGTAAATAAAATGAGTAATTACTGTGCAAATTGCTCCTACAACAAAAAGAAACGCACCGGGGATGATGCTTGCCCCTTTAACAGCCTCTATTGGAATTTCTTAGATGATAAAAGAGAAGAGTTGCGCAGCAACAATCGCATGGGGATGATGTACAATTTGTTGGGGAAAATCAACCCTGAGGAATTGGCAAAAATTAAAGAGCGTGCATATCAAATCATGGAAAATCCAGATGCATTCTAAAGCGAACATAAACGTATTTTGGTTTAAGCGCGATTTGCGCATTTTAGCAAAACACACGCTACCCAACAGAGAAAACATAATGGACACATGAAAAAAGAACTCACCGCACAAGACATTGACCGCATTGTTGAAATGGGCTGGGAAGACCGCACCCCTTTTGATGCCATTAAGTTACAATTTGGGCTAAAAGAACAGGAAGTAATTACTATCATGCGCCGCAACATGAAACCCAGTAGCTTTAAGTTGTGGCGAAAGCGTGTTCAGGGCAGAAAAACAAAGCATGTAAAAAAACGTTCCGAAGAAGTCGATCGGTTTAAATGCTCACGACAACGAGGCATTAGCAACAATAAAGTTTCCAAACGATAAAATTGAACTAGTCTATACGCTCAATTTTAGCACCAATGGCACGCAGACGTGTGTCAATATTTTGATACCCCCTATCAATCTGTTCAATGTTATAAATGGTACTGGTGCCTTTGGCAGAAAGCGCAGCAATCAATAAAGAGATTCCCGCACGAATATCAGGCGACGTCATCGTGGTGGCTTTTAAGGTCGATTTAAAATCGTGACCGATAACATTGGCGCGGTGTGGATCACACAAAATAATTTTAGCCCCCATATCAATGAGTTTATCCACAAAGAACAGCCTGCTTTCAAACATTTTTTGATGAATCAGCACACTGCCTCTGGCTTGTGTAGCCACCACCAAAACAATGCTCAACAAATCGGGGGTAAAGCCAGGCCATGGGGCATCGGAAATGGTCATTACCGAACCGTCAATGTAGCTTTGGATTTCATAACCACCTGTATGCGCAGGAATGAACATATCATCGCCTTTTTGCTCAATGGTAATTCCCAATCGGCGAAACACATCTGGAATCTGACCCAAATACTCCCATTGTACGTCTTTGATGGTAAGTGCACTACGTGTAAGGGCAGCCAATCCAATCCAACTACCAATTTCAATCATGTCGGGCAAAACGCGGTGCTCGGTACCACCAAGGCTATCAACACCTTCAATGGTCAATAAATTTGAGCCAATACCTGAAATTTTTGCCCCCATGCGCACCAACATATTACACAACTGCTGCAAATAGGGTTCACAAGCAGCGTTGTAAATCGTGGTGGTGCCTTTGGCAAGCACGGCAGCCATGACAATGTTAGCGGTTCCAGTGACAGAGGCCTCGTCCAAAAGCATATACGTACCCTGCAATTCGTCAGCCTCTACGCCGTAAAAATATTCTTCTTTGTTGTATCTAAATGTGGCACCAAGGTTGATAAACCCCTGAAAGTGGGTGTCTAGTCTTCGGCGACCAATTTTATCCCCTCCGGGTTTTGGAATATAGCCTTTGCCAAAGCGTGCCAACAGGGGACCCACAATCATTATAGACCCACGGAGACCACGTCCGGCAACCTTAAATTCATCTGATTGCAAGTAGTCAATATCGATATTGTCTGCCTGAAAGGTATAGCTGTCAGCGCTGTGTTTTTCAGCTTTTACACCAAGTTGAATCAGAATGTCAATGAGTTTATTTACATCGATAATATCGGGGATATTACTGATGGTTACAGGCTCGGGAGTAAGCAAAACTGCACATAAAATCTGTAGAGCTTCGTTTTTGGCACCTTGGGGTTGTATAGCACCCGAAAGGGATTCCCCACCTGTAATCTTAAATGCACTCATTTAGGCTCGACGCTTTTGGTGGCGGTATTTTTTGTTTTTGTTCTGGCGGCTTCCTTTGCCAAATCGTCTGTTCGTCATACGAATCAAACTATCTGATTCTGTAAGCACTTCATCTTCAGGCTTGAGCACAATTTTACCACCAGACAATTCTGCCAAATGATCAAAAATTACTTGATCTTCAACGGTATCTTTATTCCAGTTAAGGAAACATTTTTTCATGTGATTAGCAATCACATAGACCAAAGCTTCTTTGAGTTCGCCCTCTTCCCAATTAACCACTACGTCAATCATGCCTTTGATATTGTTCCCGTAAAAGCGGTATTTGGGATAGGATTGTGGATAATCCAACTTGGTTGGAGGTGCTGCAAGTACCTCAGCGTCAGGTTTTGGGAAAGGTGCATCAACGTCAAGTTTAAAATCAGACATAATAAAAAGCTGGTCCCAAAGTTTGTGCTGAAAATCAGCTACATCGCGCAAGTGCGGATTTAAATTTCCCATAATACCAATAATGGCTTGGGCTTGTTTGTTGCGTTGCGCTCTGTCTTCTTCAGCCATTACTTGCTGAATCATTTTATGAATATGACGTCCATATTCTGGAATCGCCAACTGTGAGCGTTCGTTGTTGTATTGAAGATTTTCTATCAAGGGAAGT
>JBMYLU010000097.1:0-3973 GCA_049596595.1 Flavobacteriaceae bacterium
TCAAACGGGTTAGACACGTTGAACTCTTTTTCTAAGCCAAGTTCTCCTAGAAGACGGTCGGTAACAAACTCCAAATACTGCGTCATCAGTTTGGCGTTCATTCCAATCAAACTTACCGGAAGCGATTCGGTAATAAATTCACGTTCGATGTTAAGGGCATCAATAATAATTTCACGAATACGTGCCGGAGGCACCTTATTTACCAAGTGGGAATTGTGCAAATGCACCGCAAAGTCGCAGTGCATTCCCTCATCGCGTGAAATCAATTCGTTCGAAAAGGTTAGTCCTGGCATAAGACCACGTTTTTTAAGCCAGAAAATGGAACAAAACGCTCCTGAAAAGAAAATACCTTCTACAGCTGCAAATGCAATAAGGCGCTCAGCAAAAGAATCTGACTCCACCCAACGCAACGCCCAATCTGCTTTTTTCTTAATCGCAGGGAACACTTCAATCGCCTGGAAAAGCTTGTTCTTCTCTACTTCATCTTTTACATAAGTGTCAATGAGCAACGAATACGTTTCCGAATGTATATTCTCCATCATAATCTGAAACCCATAGAAAAACTTTGCCTCGCTGTACTGCACTTCATTCACAAAGTTCTCGGCTAGGTTTTCGTTCACAATACCGTCTGATGCGGCAAAAAATGCCAAAATGTGCTTAATAAAATAGCGCTCATCATCGTTTAGCTTGGCGTTCCAGTCCGTTAGGTCTTGGTGTAAATCAATTTCTTCTGCCGTCCAAAAACACGCCTCTTGCTTTTTGTACCACTCCCAAATATCGTGGTGTTGTATAGGGAAAATAACAAATCGGTTCTTGTTTTCAGACAATATGGGCTCTACAGAAGTTGACATAATTTTTTTTTAAATGATTAGTTGGGATGCTTATTGCCCTACAAATGTTCCAAAAATATAGCAGAAAAAAAAGCCATACTTTTCCACAATGGCTTTTAGTTTTTAACAATAATTCGGATTTGTCTTACAAAAACCGAGGCTAAAACATGTTTGTAACTAATTGATTTGCAATGTTTTAAAAATTCTCTTATGAGAAGCCTTGTTCATCATTACTTTTGTTCAGTAGCAAATTCTTCAGCCGCTTGCTGCAAGGCATCATACCACGCCTGCCCAAATTTTCTGACCAGTGCTTTTTCCACAAATTGGTATAGCGGGCGTTTGAGTTCATCGCCAAGTGCGCAGCCCGAAGCACAAATTGCCCATTCATGATAGTTGACCGCCACAAACGCACTGTAGTTCTTAACGCGGATGGGATACAAGTGGCAAGAAATGGGTTTTTGCAATTGGGTGTCACCATTACGATGTGCCTGTTCAATACCACATTGGGCGATGTCGTTAGCGTCATAATTTATATAGGCGCACGCCTTGCCGTCAATTAGTGGGGTTTCCCACTCCTCAAAAGCGTTTTGGGTGGCTACCCCTTGTGCTTCCAAAGCCGCTATTCCCGCTTTGGTGAGATAGGGTTTCACCTCTTGCCAATGCGTTTTGAGCTGTTCTATTTCATCCCATTCAAGAGGTGCTCCGGCTTCGCCCTCAACGCAACATGCGCCTTTACACGCTGAAAGGTCACAGGTAAAGGCTTGTTCAAACAACGCCTCTGAAACTAATGTTTTCCCTATTTGAAACATAAGGCGAAACTACAATTTTGCCCGCACAAAAAAGGTATCTTTGAATTATGTTTAGCCTAAAAGAAATCGTAACCTGCACTATGGTCTTGTTTGCCGTAATCGATATTATTGGCAGCACACCTATTATTATTGGCTTACGCCAAAAAGTGGGGCATATTCAATCCGAAAAAGCATCGTTAGTTGCTGGGGTTATTATGATCTGTTTTTTGTTTTTGGGCGAAAGTATACTAAAGCTTATTGGCATAGACGTAAACTCCTTTGCCGTGGCAGGAGCGCTTATAATTTTCTTTTTGGCACTCGAAATGATTTTAGGTATCCAACTTTACAAAGACGAATCCTCTGAGGCGGCATCAATAGTGCCGATTGCGTTTCCGCTTATAGCAGGGGCTGGAACACTTACTTCACTACTTTCCCTTCGCGCAGAATATGACGTGGCAAACATTATCGTTGCCATCATCATAAACATTGCCATTGTCTATATAGTACTAAAATCCTCAAAGCGCATTGAGAGAGTACTTGGACAATCGGGAATTAATATTATTCGAAAAATATTTGGCGTAGTGCTTATGGCGATTGCCGTAAAGCTCTTTGCCGGAAATGTACAGCAATTGTTTGTGTAATTCCTAACCGGAATTCACATAATCCAAAAAAAGAGCGTGCTTTTAAGCAAGTGCTATGTTGCTTGCTGCTTTACCTCTTTTACCATCAACAATGTCAAAAGTAACGTTGTCACCCTCGTTGATAGTCAACCCGTCTAGGGCACTTACGTGTACAAAAACGTCTTCTCCAGATTCTGAAGTGATAAATCCAAAGCCTTTAGAGGTATTAAAAAATTTTACAGTTCCTTGCATAATTATAATTTGAGCAAGTGTACGACAATTAATTCGATAAATGCCTTTTAATTGAACTTTAAATTAAACCCCTAATCGTTTCGTTGTGTTGAGGTTTAGCTATTACTTGACTATCTTTGCGCAACACCTCAAAATTGATTTAAACTTTATATTAAAATCAAAATGAAAATTCTCATCTACATATTTCTAGGGCTAGCCACGGGGTTGCTTGTGTTTAATCTGTTTCATGTAGATTTTGAAGCGCCATTAGAAGGCGATAGTTTTGCTGCTGTGGTAGGCATTGGCGCAAGTCTATGTGCTATTATCTTGTTGGTTATTTTACAACTCGCTCTAAAAATCCAGCAAAAAATCAAGAATCAATCTTGAGGAAGTTGTACAAGCTCAACGCCTGCACGCTCCAAAAAGTCTAATCCCGAAGCATCTTTGTAAGCGGTGGCATACACCACACGCTTTATGCCCGCCTGATGAATAAGTTTACTGCATTCTTTACAAGGCGAAAGTGTAATATAAAGCGTAGCTCCCGCACACGATTGCGTAGATGATGCCACTTTCATTATCGCATTAGCCTCAGCATGAAGCACATACCATTTGGTGTAGTGGTCTTCGTCTTCACATTCATTTTCAAAACCTGTGGGTGTGCCGTTATAGCCGTCTGAAATAATCATGCGGTTTTTTACAATAAGTGCCCCAACCTTTTTGCGCTCACAGTGCGAAAGCTGTGCCCACTCCATTGCCATACGCATATAGGCCGTATCATAACGAAATTGCTTTTTTTCGGATTTTGTCATAGTGCTGAAATCGATGCCACAAGAATGGGCACTAAAATACCGATAATAATACTACTGCCAACCAAAAGCCTATCGCGTTTTGATACCCCAAAAAACCCGCTCAAAATACTGTTGAGCAGCAATACGATTACTACGATGAGTAACTGCGCCAATTCAATACCTATGGTAAAATACAACAGTGGAAGACCAACCGATTTTTGTGGGAAAACCATTGAAAAATAACCCGAAAAGCCCAGCCCGTGGATGATGCCAAAAAAGACGGTAAGTACAAGAAATGGGATAGAAGATTTTTGCGCTAAGCGCTTATTCCAGTAGAGCGTATGGAGTGCCGCCAATAAAATGGTAAGGGGAATCAAAAACTCTACCCATGAAGAGGAAAAACGGATAACCCCTGCCGAAGCCGCCCAAAGCGATAGCGTGTGTCCCAACGTAAATGCCGTTACGAGCAACAAAAGCGTACGCGTTCGTATGCCATGTTCGCTTCTTCGAAGAAGCCGAGTGCTTTGTTTGCCTGTGCATATAATCGCCAATAGCGTACATGCGTATTGTCAATTTTTACTGCCTTTTTAATGTAGTGCAACACTTTGGCATATGCGTTTTTACGCATAAAGTAACCACAAAGTGCCAACCAACCTTTATCTAAGAGGGGATCTTCATGAATGGCTTTTTTTAGATACTTGACTCCCAAAATATCG
>JBMYLU010000098.1:0-3965 GCA_049596595.1 Flavobacteriaceae bacterium
GTCCTTTTTTTGCTTTGCGGGTTTTAACTACAAAACTCCCAAATCCACGTAAGTATACGTTCTCACCAGATTCTAGTGCACCTCTAACTTCTTTCATAAAGTGATTTACGATTTCTTGTGCATCACTCTTTTCAACTCCCAACTTATCGGAAATGTTTGATACAATTTCGGCTTTTGTCATCCTTAAATTTTTATGTGGTTGTAAATTTTAGGTCAGCAAATATAAAAATTTAATTAATACCTTAAGGATAAGTTCGACATACAAATCTCGTTCTTTGCGTTATTTTTGAATCGATGAACATATTCACTTCCAAATTGTTAGCGTGGTACAGTATTCACAAACGGGACTTACCTTGGCGACGTACTAAAATACCGTATACGGTTTGGCTTTCTGAAGTGATTTTACAGCAAACTCGAGTAGCACTAGGGTATTACAGTCGAGCCAGAAATTTACATAAGGCAGCAAAAGTTGTAGCACATGACTATAAGGGCGTTTTCCCCGATTCCTACAAAGAATTAATCAAATTACCCGGTATTGGACCCTATACAGCGAGTGCCATTGCCTCTATTTGTTTTGATGAACCCAAAGCCGTTGTTGATGGCAATGTATATCGCGTGTTGGCACGTTATTTTGACATAGATCTTCCCATTAATAAACCCGAAGGTGTACGTTATTTTCAAGAGTTGGCACAGTCGTTAATTGATACCCACACACCAGGTATTTACAATCAAGCCCTAATGGAATTTGGTGCAATGCATTGCAAACCCAAACTACCACTTTGCCCTACATGTCCATTAAGAGAAAGTTGTCAGTCATTAGCCAATAATACCATAACACGGCGTCCACAAAAATTAAAAGCGAAACCCGTAAAAAATAGGTTTTTTCATTATTTGGTACCTTTTGACAATAAGCAAAACACCTTGCTCACCAAACGAAAAGGCAAAGATATTTGGGAAGGGCTGTATGAGTTTCCGCTGCTTGAAGCAGAGAAATTATTAAGTGAAAAAGTCTTAAAATCCCATCCCAATTTACCCGAATGGGCAACAAATGCAAACTGGATACTGTTTGAAGCGGATGCAATGAAGCACAAACTTTCACATCAAACCCTTCACGCTCAGTTTTGGATTTTGAAAAACGTAGAAAAAGACTTGCCCATTCCTTGGGAGGCGGTGCAAGAATATGGTGTCCCCCGCCTTATCGATCGATTTTTGCAGAAGTTCGTTCGATAGTGTACATTTGATTTAAAATCTTTTTATGAGCGGAACACTAAATAAAGCGATGTTAATTGGTCACCTTGGCGACGACGTTAAGGTTACCTATTTTGAAGGGGGAAATTGCCTAGGGCGTTTTCCTATTGCAACCAATGAAACCTACACCAGTAAACAAACTGGCGAGAAGGTAACAAACACCGAATGGCACAACGTGGTGGTGCGCAACAAGGCTGCCGAAATTTGCGAAAAATACCTTAAAAAAGGCGATCGGGTCTATGTGGAGGGACGTATCAAAACCCGAAAGTGGCAGGGTGATGACGGCAAAGACCGGTATTCTACCGAAATCCACGTAGATGATTTTACTTTCTTAACCCAACGCCCATCAGACGCAGCTGCCGCACCCGCACAGCCTGCGCAACAACAGCCCAGTCAGGCAAGCCAACCCGAAAGCAACGACGACTTGCCATTTTAAATCCTAACCGTTGGAGCTACCCTATTTGGTCTTAGGCGTTGAAACATTCGAAACCGCAAAAGTAATTTTGTTGCTGCTCCTTTTATTGGGCTCTGCTTTGGTTTCTGGGTCGGAGGTGGCGTTTTTTTCGCTATCTCCATCTTACATAAAGGAGATTGCTGCTTCGCAAAACAAATCAGAGCGCATCATAGCGCATTTGCGCAAAAACCCAAGACGTCTTTTGGCGATAATTTTGTTGCTAAACAACCTTATCAACATCGCAACAGTACTTGTTTTTGCCTCGCTGACAACGCTTTTCTTTGAAGCTATTACCACCCTGTGGTTACGCTTTTTGCTTGAGGTAGGGGTTATTACCGCTGTGGTGTTGTTGTTTGGTGAAATTCTACCGAAAGTATATGCCAACAAAAACCCAAAAGGATTTGCTAGGCGTATGGCGCTACCCATTTATGCGTTAGACCAATATGTATTTTTTGCCTTTACTTATCCGATGAGTTACATGACTTTTGTGCTGCAAAAACGCCTTGGAAAAACAACATCAAATATCTCGGTAGATCACCTATCGCAAGCTCTAGAAATGACCGACGATACCGAAACTACCAAAGACGAGCAAAAGATTTTACAGGGCATTGTAACCTTTGGAAATACGGAAACCAAACAGGTGATGTGTCCGCGGATAGATGTATTTGCCTTGGACGAGAAAACACCGTTTTTGGATGTGGTAGAACAAGTAGTTGCCAAGGGCTTTTCGCGGGTGCCTGTCTTTCGCGACACTATTGACACTGTTGTTGGCGTGTTGTATGTTAAAGACTTATTACCCCATTTGGACGAAAAAAAATTCGATTGGACTGCCTTGTTAAGAGAACCCTACTATGTTCCCGAAAACAAAAAATTAGATGATTTGTTAGAAGAATTTCAGTCCAAACGCATTCATTTAGCAGTGGTGGTGGACGAGTATGGTGGTACTTCGGGTGTAATTTCTTTGGAAGATGTTATTGAACAAATTGTGGGGGATATTAGTGATGAATTTGACGAAACGGATATCAGCTACTCCAAACTTAACGAAACCACTTTTGTGTTTGATGGGAAAACCTCACTAAAAGATTTTTATAGCGTGCTAAAACTATCCAATACCGATGATTTTGAAGCCAAAAAAGGGGAGTCCGAAACCATTGCCGGTTTTGTTTTGGAGCAACTGGGCGGCTTTCCAAAAGTAAATACCGCCATAAAATTTAAAAATGTGGTTTTTACTATTGAAGCGGTAGATCGTAAACGCATCAAACAACTTAAGGTACAAGTACGCCCATGATTCGCCTTGTACTTTTAGTGTTTTTTATATTGGGATGCCAAACTCCAACTCCCAAGCCAAATGCACAGCTAGCTCTAGAATACCCCTTGCCTAACTACATTTCTTTAAAAAACACCTGCTCCTACCAATTTGAATACAATAAAAACGCAGCGCTTAAAAGCTTGTCTTCTTGCGGAGCAACATTGGTATACAACAAACTAAACGCAACACTATACCTCACCTATTTTGATTTGGAAAAAGCTTCTCTTGACACCCTGCTTTTGGATTTTGACAAACGTCTAGAAATGTTTGGCAAAAAGGCTTTTAAAATGGACGAAAGCACCTTTGAGAACCAAGAACATAGGGTTGTGGGTTCGTGTGTTACCCTTATCGGAGATTCACCTTCAAACCTACATTTTTTTGGCACAGACACCCAAAAACACTATCTCACGGGGTCGTTGCTTTTTGAGGCAGCACCGAACTACGACTCTTTGGCACCAGCTATTGCGTACATCAAAAATGATGTGCAAAAACTCCTCGAAACACTTCGTTGGGATTAAGCTTTTTCTTCTTTTTTAGCGCAACATGCTTTTTTGCAATCGGCAGCGCATGCCTTTTTATCCATGTCTTTTTTACCGTCTTTGCAGCAAGGTTTATCGCATGACTTGTCGCAAGCTTTTTTGTCTTTACAACAAGGCTTATCACAGTCTTTCTTACAGCTTTTTCCTTCTTTCATTTGAAAATAAGGAGAGTCAACGGTTGCTTCACCTACTTCATAATCGGCACCTAAGCCTTCAATAGTAGCACGAATAGCCTCAAATGAGGTGGCTGATGGGTCAAAAGACACATAGGCAGTTTCAGCTTTAAAGTCTACTTTCGAGGCAACAATACCTTCCGAGGCAGCTACTTTTTTCTCAATGCGCGCAGCACATCCTACCTCGCAGGTCATTCCTTTAATAGGGAATGAAATGTGCGACATATCAGCAGATAATTCTA
>JBMYLU010000099.1:0-3906 GCA_049596595.1 Flavobacteriaceae bacterium
CTAACGCGTACAAAGCTGACCAAATTAAAAACCATTTTTTCGGAGATGGAATCGTTTTTTCACGGCAAGTCATCGGGTCTAGACCCCTTAAACAGTTTTTTGAGTTTACCGATTTTAATTCATTCAACTTCTGAGATTGAACCTACTGGGATTCCTTCGCAATCGCAACACGGGAAGGCCGCAGTATTCTTGCTTGATAGTGGCATGACAAGTGAGACCGCACCTATGGTTTCTATTTTTATGGACAATTTGGAAACGCCAGCTTTTCGCAAAATGATGAAAGACGAGTTTATTGCCATTTCGGATCGTTGTATTGAACACTTTTTGACCAGAAATATTACTGCTCTTTTTGCAGATGTGAAAAAACTCTCTTCGGTGGTTTTACACAATTTTACTCCCATGATTCCAAAACCCTTTTTGTCATTATGGAAGAACGGATTAGAAACAAATGCCTACTACCTCAAGCTTTGCGGCTCTGGGGGTGGTGGCTACATTCTAGGGTTTACCCCAGATTTGCCCAAAGCAAAAGCACTCCTTGCCGACCATAAACTAGAGGTTGTTTATACGTTTTAAGATGAAACCTTCTTTGCCAACAAAACGATTGTTTTTACAAGCAATTGGGTTGTTTTCGTTGGTGCGAGGCATTAATGTTACGGTGCTCATGTTGGCACAGCTGCTTACCGCAATATTTATTTTCTCTAGATTCGATATAACCACAACACTTTTTGATATCAACCTATGGCTTATTGTACTCGCCACTGGTTTCAGTGTTTCGGGGGGGTATATTTTTAATGCCTTTTTTGATGAAGAAAAAGACCTTATAAATCGTCCCGAAAAAACACTATTGGAACGTCATATTTCTGCCAAAACAAAACTTGGAATGTACTTTGCGTGCTCCATACTCTCCCTCTTGGTGGCAAGTTACGTTTCGTTTCGTGCGGTAGTGTTTTTCACAGCCTATATGGCAGCTATGTTTCTATATTCCTCACTGCTTAAGCGCGATTTGTGGTTTGGTACCCTTACAAGTACATTGCTAACAGTACTGCCATTTTTTGCCATAACGGTGTATTACAAACAATTTACCCTAGAAATATTTGCTCACGCCACCTTTTTATATACCCTCATTAGCATCCGTGAATTTGTAAAAGACTTGTATAATCTCAAAGGCGATATGGCGCAAAACTACCGCACTTTTCCTGTGGTTTGGGGCGAGCGCAAAACCAAGCAACTGATAACCATTTTGGTGTTTTGTGCACTTTTGGTAATTGTACTGCTCAATGCGTTTTTTACCCTCAATGCTATGGGCTATTATTTTGTATTCGCCTTTGGTTTTCTTCTGGTTTTTCCACTATTCCTTTGGCGGATATCTGCCACACCACATATGGGGATGCTGTTGCAATGTGTGCGTCTTATTATTTTTCTAGGCATAATTAGTTTGCCTTTACTACGCCTTCCCATTTAGCCTTCTTACCTTTGCACCTTAGAAGAGGAATTATGAAAAAGCAAAATGCTCCAAAACCAAGCGATGGCGTAAGGCTAAACAAGTTTATTGCGCATGCCGGAATTTGCTCGCGCCGAGAGGCAGACATGCACATTCAGTTGGGTGCCGTAAAAGTCAATAATAAAGTGATGACGGAGATGGGGTATAAGGTAAAACCCACCGACGTGGTGCACTTTGATGGACAACGCCTACAAGCCGAAAAGCCCGCCTATGTTTTATTAAATAAGCCCAAAGGATTTATTACGACCACGAGAGATGAAAAAGCCCGCAGAACTGTTATGGAATTGGTTGCCAATGCTACCAAATCGCGTATTGTACCAGTAGGACGTTTAGATCGCCCCACCACGGGGTTACTCCTTTTTACCAACGATGGCGATTTGGCAAAAAAACTTACCCATCCCAGTTCAGGGATAAAAAAGCTATATCACGTAGTACTTGACAAAACGGTTAGCGGGCAGCATTTGCAGCGTATCAAAAACGGCATTACGTTAGAAGAGGGCAGCATAAAAGCCGATGAAGTCAGCCACGTTAAAGGAGCATCAAAACGCGAAGTAGGGATTTCGTTACACTCGGGGCGAAACCGCATTGTGCGTCGCATTTTTGAGCATTTGGGTTATGAGGTAATTGCCCTTGACAGGGTACTTTTTGCCGGACTTACTAAGAAAGATTTGCCTCGTGGACACTGGAGACACTTAACCAAAAATGAGGTAGACCAATTGAAAATGTTGTAGTCTAAATTTTAGATTTTAGAGAACTGTAAGCAACAAACCCAAAGCCCAAAAACAACAAAAGGTGAAAAGGGAATAACCCAAAGTCGCCATCTGTTCCCACAAAAAAGGCACTAGTCATTCCAAAGAGGAAGTAGAGCATCAAAAAGGTTTCTAAAAGCGTGTGCTTAGAAACATTTTTTTGGAGGTATTTATTTTTTTTAAAATTATCCTTGAATCGTGCAATATTGAACTTTGGGGTGCGCACAAATTCACTTCGCTTTCCACGATGCCCTTCCAATACAGCAGCAGAATTGTGTACCGAAAAGCCCATAGCTATCGCATAAAAAGTAACAAAGCTTTTACTGAATTCTATAAAGTTGGCAATACCGCCACCGTGAATGCGTTTGTACGTGAACCAATAGCAAATAAAGAAGATTATGGTGCTAACAATAAACAAGCTGGTGATATTAAAAAACCAGTTAAAATAATCCAATTCGTTTTTGATGTACAGCATGGGTATACTCAAAATTGCCACGGTAAGCACAGACAAAAACATACTGCTATTGAGCAAGTGCATCATGGCATGAAGGCGTGTTTTGGTATCTATGTTAGGTGTTTTAAAGACTTTACCTATCATTTTTTTAAAATTTTCAGCCCCTCCTTTATTCCATCTAAATTGTTGCGAGCGTGCAGCACTAATCACCACTGGTAATTCCGCAGGCGTTTCTACATCTTCTAAGTATTTAAACTGCCATTTCTTTAATTGCGCACGATAGCTTAAATCTAAATCTTCAGTTAAAGTATCGCCTTCCCAATTTCCAGCATCAATAATACATTGCTTTCGCCACACTCCAGCAGTACCGTTAAAATTCATAAAGTGCCCACCGTAATTGCGCCCTACTTGCTCAAGGGTAAAGTGCATGTCAAGAGCAAATGCTTGTACTTTAGTCAATACGGAATAGTCGCGATTGATATGTCCCCAACGGGTTTGCACTACACCAATTTTTTCATTTTTAAAGAAGGGAATGGTTTGTAGTAACCAATCTTTTTTAGGGGTAAAATCGGCATCAAAAATGGCGATAAATTCCCCCTTTGCGGTTTTAAGCCCTTCTTTAAGCGCACCAGCTTTATAGCCTTCCCGATTTTCTCTGCGCACATGCACAATATCATGACCAAGAGCGCACAATTCCTTAATTTTTTTTGTGGTTATGGCAACAGATTCATCCGTGGAATCGTCTAGCACTTGCACTTCTAATTTGTGTTTCGGGTATTCGATTTTAGACACAAAATCAAGTAACCGCTCCACTACATACAATTCATTAAATATGGGTAGCTGAATTGTTACATGGGGAACTTCCTGGGGATTATTTAAGTCAAAAACAAGCTCTTGCTTGGTGTTGTTTTTCTGTCGAATGTAGTTGAACAGTAAACTAAGTTGACTAATCGCATAGAAAAAAATCAGAATCAGACACAGGGCGTATACCACCATTAAGATAACGGCTAATGGGACTAATATGTCGGTCCAGTCAAAAGACATAAAGACACTATTTAATTTATAAAGCTATAATTGCTCGCGCAAATATAGTGTCTTGCAAGGGGTTTAAAAAATTTCCAATGCAACAATAAGTTATCATTTAATATGTTGATTTTGAGCATAAAAAAACCCCTTCGCAACAGCGAAGGGGTTTTGGTGGT